>JBIOXR010000154.1:0-7471 GCA_044869735.1 Chlamydiales bacterium | reverse complement strand
CTAGTTCTACCTTGACAGATGTCGACTTACCAGAATTCTAATTCTTTTTAACTAAATCATTTTGGGCAAGCGCGGTTACGAGTGCTTGCTCAAATTCTTTATCCCTAGAAAAATTCCTATTTTCAATGCGCGTTACCGGTGTGACTCCCATCATGGTGCTGGTCCGGTAGAGATGGGCATGGGCGGGAATTTCTTCGGGTGTGATTGTCACAAAAGAAAAGGGTGGCCATCCCATCCGTTCGATCTCTTCGCCTACTTTTTGCAAGGTGACTCCAAAATAAAGAGGGAGTTTAGGAGAGGGGGTCTCACATCTATCTCCTACCTTCCAAAAGATATTACCAAAGGCCATTTCGAGAACTATTTTCGATTCCGTCAGCGAGAGGCAATCGTCATAACCGTGCTGATAAGCGTAATCGAGCATGTAAAACCGATTGAGATGAGCTAAGCTTTTAAAAGAGCTGTGGCAGGTCATAATGGGTTGGGGAAAGATCCCGATGGAAAATGGTTTGAAGGGAGGAGGAAAATAGGGAGTAAGAGATAGAATGAGATGTCCCCATTTTCTTTTGGGAAGATGAAAACTCGGATCATCTCCTCCTGTTACAATGATCTTCAGCCTCCACACTCCTTCCGTAGCTCCATTTTTTTCGATGAGCTCAAAGATCGTTTTTTCTTCAATAGAAGGGGGAATAAGGGCAATACTAGCGCATTGCTCCTTAAGGCGTGAGAGATGTAAAGGGAGAAAATAGGGCTCTCCTTTATCCACTTTAATAGTGGCCCTGACTCCATCTCCAAACAAAAATCCACGATCGGTGATGGGGATTTTAGCCTCTTCTTGTGGAAGAAAGCATCCATCAATAAATGCGATCCTCATTCTCAAAGCTCCATATTGTGGTAGACGGCATCGACGTCTTCTAAATTTTCTAACCATTCAATAAGGGCAAGGTTGGCTGTTTTTGCCTCCTCGTCGCAATTGATGGTGTTTTTAGGGATCATCTCGATCTCTGCCTCGTCGCTTACTACCCCTAACTCATCGAGCTTTTCTTTGATGAGATAGAGAGCAGTAGGGGCTGTGAGCACCATAAATGTCTCATCCGCTCCTTCAAAATCGTCGGCTCCAGCTTCGATCGCCAAGGCAAAGAGCTTCTCTTCTTCTATACTCTTTTTGTTGACCTGGATCACCCCTTTTTTATCAAAATTAAAAGCCACCGAACCAGGAGCAGCTATTGTCCCACCACATTTGTTAGTAGCTATCCTCATTTCGCTTGCGGTACGGTTTTTATTATCTGTCATCACCTCGACGATAATACCTACTCCGCCATAGCCGTATAACTCATAAGTGACTTCCTGGTAATCGGCCTGGTCACTCCCTAGAGCCTTTTTGATATTGCGTTCGATGTTGTCGCTAGGCATATTAGCCGTCCTTGCCTTTTGAATAGCCAAGCGAAGGCGAGGATTACTTTTTGGGTCAGCACCTCCAATCTTTACTGCTGTGATGATTTCTTTAGCGAGACGCGAAAAGGCTTTTCCTTTCTGGCGGTCGCTCTTTTCTTTCCTATACTTGATGTTTGCCCATTTGCTATGACCTGCCATACACTACCTATAGAAAGAAACAATCTTGGTTTTGTTTTTCCCACTTAATTGCTTTGTCATATTTGTGATACTCCCTTTCCCGTTTTTTAAATTCAGGCCCGTGGAGACAAATATGCCCATGGTTATTGATTTCGGAGGGAATGACGTGATGCAGCATCTCATGGTAGAGGATGTAAGAGACAAAATAGTCGGGGACACACGGTTGATCGAGTAAGCGGTGGACTTTTATCAACCGCAAAGGGCGTTGGTAAAGGCCAAAGGTAGCTTTGTTACAGCGTAGTTTCTCGCGCTTTCCAAACCACGTGAGTGAGAGATCTAGAGACGATTTAAAGTACTGCTGATTGATTTCTTGATAAAGAGTAAGTAAGTTATGGCATCTTCCTCCATTATCGAGTTTTTTTCTGTCGAGGCGCGATGTATAATCGAGTTGGGGAAATTGAAGATGGATATAGTCGCGAATGAGTTTATTATTCTCTTGCCTTCCTTTCCGCGAGCCTTGGACATAGTGGGCAATGGCTCTGATCACTTCTTCAGGAGCTTGGAGAAACATCCGGTGTACGGATAAGCGGACCATTCCCTTTTTTTTTGCTAAGATATGCAGCATTGTCGTTCGATTTTCCTGCAGGACCAGTTGAAGATCGGTGGAAAGGAGGCGATGGAGGTGTTGTTTAAAGACCTCTTCGTTCACAATACCCTTTCCATGATAACTTTACCGATATACTCCCCATCCTCTTTCATGAAGTATTTTTGATATCCCACTTCTTTAAAACCAAACCGTCGGTAGAGAGAGACGGCCGGGTTTCCTTCGTAAGCTTCGAGATAAAGCACTTCAATGGCAAAGTATTTTTTTGCCAGATGCATCAAATTGTTCAAGAGGACCGTTCCTATTCCTTTGCCCCGGTGTTTTCCCGATACGATGATGGAAAGAAGGCACTGATGAGCTAACTTTCGGTAGGGCATGAGGCAGAGAGTTGCAATCCCGCAAGGCTCGTTGTCGAGGAGTGCTGTAAGGCTACTTTTATATTTGCTAAAACCGATCCAATGTTTGACAGAATCTTCTACCTCAATGGGGTCTACCATGGGAAATCCTTTTAATACCCCAGGTTCATTGAGCCACTCTTTGAGATAAGGGGCATCGTCAAATGTGGTGTAACGCAATTCTAACCCGGCGATTTCGGGTATTCCTTCTTTTTTTTGTTCCATTAAGCAAACTCCTTGAGATAAGCAATGATAAAATCGTCTAGCAATTCTCCATTCATCATTGCTTCTACATTTGAGGTTTCAACACCTGTCCTTACATCTTTTACAAGGGTGTAAGGTTGAAATACATAATTGCGGATCTGACTGCCCCATGCAATCTGTTTTTTTTCTCCTTCTTTCCCTTTTAAAGACTCCTCTCTTTCGAGCATCTGTTTTTCATAGAGCTTCGATCTTAAAATTTTAAGGCAGGTCTCCTTATTTTGCAGTTGACTTCTTTCAC
Organism: Chlamydiales bacterium; assembly: GCA_044869735.1. Taxonomy (GTDB): domain Bacteria; phylum Chlamydiota; class Chlamydiia; order Chlamydiales; family JAAKFR01; genus JBIOXR01. Next base: position 4,401 of record JBIOXR010000154.1, on the reverse strand, counting down.
TCTGGCAAGAAACTACGATTCCAGTGGGCAAATGGGTGATGCGCACTGCGGAATCGGTGACATTGACGTGCTGTCCACCCGCTCCGGAGGAGCGGAAGGTGTCGATCCGTATTTCGCTTGGTTTGATCTCAATGACGATATCGTCGGCGACTTCGGGTGTCACATCGACAGAAGCAAAGCTAGTATGGCGCCTTCCTCCACTATCGAAAGGAGAGATCCGGACTAGTCGATGCACTCCTTTTTCGGCTTTTGTATAGCCATAGGCAAATTTACCAGAAAATTTGAAGGTGATGTTCTTAATGCCTGCAACCTCACCAGGGAGAGAATCGATGATTTCGACTTTCCATCGCCGCTTCTCCGCCCATCTCTGGTACATTCTCGACAGAATAGCGACCCAATCGCACGCTTCAGTTCCGCCTGCCCCTGCATTGATATTTAGAAAGCAGTTGCTATTATCTAGCTCGCCCGAGAGCATCCTTCGTGCTTCGAGAGAGGCGATCTCTTTTTCTACTTGGTTCAGTTCTTTGGTAAGTTCCGAGACCATTTCACTATCCCCTTCGGCTTTGGGAAAGAGGGCCTCAATCGCTTCAAAACGTTCTTTAACTTCTTTATAGGTTTCGGTCCAGCTCGTCAATTCGTTGCGTTTTGCGATTACTTTTTGAGCATTTTCTGGATTGTCCCAGAAGGAAGGGTTCTCCATCTCGAGAGCAAGGGAAGAGGCCTCTTTTTCTTTTGCCTCGAGGTCAAAGATACCTCCACATGTGGGCAATTCGCTCTCGAAAATCGTTGAGCTTACTAACAATATCTTCTTGCATAGCACTCCCTCATTAATTTGGGAAAAATTCTACTCCAAGGGGAAAGATATTGTCAAAGAACACTCCTTGCGCGTTTACCCAAGGGAAGATATGCTTTATCCAACTGATTTTGAACTCTATGATTCTCCCTACAGCCCTTGGAATCTCCTTTTCTTTCCTTCCCCCAGGAGGGATTACCCTCTCTTTTGCTACTCTGATTGAATTTGCAAAAAATTTCTTTCGTCAGCTCTTTCTCGACCCAGGGAAAAATTTTTATTTCGTGATTGTATTTGCAGCTGTTGCTGTCTTGATACCTACAGGAGTGGCATTTCTCGTAAAAAGGGCCTACGACCATTGGTGTATTTGAATAGAGGTATCGCCAACTGCTTGATAGCGCCACAAAGGAACTGGGGTGATTATTTTCTCTTTTTTCCATTGGATTGTTCCCTTTTTCCCCTCATATGCTATCCATCTCTCCCCATCGGGGACGATAAGCGTTTTATTTCCTTCGAACGAGACATTTTCGGCAAAAAATTCGCTACATCCCTTTAAAATAATCCTCAACGCCTCTTTTCTTTTGATTTTTCCCTTCCAGTAACAATTAGAAACCGTGCGATCGATCCCTTTGTTTTTAACGGTGACATTTTTCAAGAGGCATTTCCCACAACGAGAACTAAAAATGAGATGCCCTTGTTCATTTTTGTGGCCTAAAGGTTGCTCAGCCTCGATTAACAGAGAACCCTCAAGAGTTAAAGAAGAGATAGCTACCTCGGCAATGTCGAGCTGAAGTTCTCCCCATTGAGAGATTTTTCCTTTCCCCATTTTCTGGCCGATAATTGAAAAAAAGGGACCCAGAGCAGGGTGATAGAGAAAGATCATTGAGGGTCCATTTTGTAGATATTCCTCTTCAGAAGAAAATGGTGGTAACTCGAATTTACCTTGTTCTTTGAGCATCTGGTAGCGGCATTTCAACAAGTCGTAATAGGCTCCTTCTGGTGTCTCCAGGAGAGAGGCGGAAGGGATATATTGTTTTTTCGTCGTTGAAATGAGCTTTTCCCTTTTGCTGAAAGTCACAAATGTTGGAAGTCGTTCGAGATCTTTTGAGGAAAAAAAACCAGATAGGTTTTGCATCATACTTTCAAGGCGTCCTCCTTTTGCTTTCTCTTTTTTTCCAGCAGGAGAAAGAAAAGGGATCTCCGATTTCATGTTCACCATCAACCCTGTGAGCGGTTTCTTTTTAATGAGCCTTTCGACCTGGCGCAAATTCGCATATAAGATATTGGTATTTGCCGGATAGTGGGTGGGAGTGTCGAGATTTCCGAGCCGTTGAAATTCGGTATATTCGATGTTGACGACCGAATATCCCCTATTTTTATCTTCTTTCAAAGCTAAAACACCCTCTTTAGCACTTTCCATTCTCGAAGCGGCAGCAAAACCGAAGGAAGCCTTTGTATTTTTTCCAATTCCCAAAAAAGCCAGCAATCCAAGGTCTGTAGCAGCCAAAGGATTGTTAATTTGCCGCAAAAGGAGGTGTTTTTTTTTCTCTTTTTTTAACCAAGCAAAAATGCCCGCATCGAGAGCTGTTTTCCAAATGGCTCCATGCCCTCCTGGTTTTAGATTGAGTGCAAAAGGCCTTAGCAGTGACCACTCTCCCTTGTCTGTCACCACTGGTACTTGAGGTTGGACAAATAGAGCGATCGACGCTTTGGGACGGTTAAACCAATTATTTTTTTCAAAAAAAGACTCGATTAGCTTTTTTCCTTCTTTTTCAAAAGAAGTCATCATGGCAATTGGAGTCACTAGTTGTTTACCATAGAGTTTGAAGTAGAGGTATTCCCTTGCAACGACATCGGATAAGAGCAGTTCGAGCAAAGTTTTCCCCAGGAAGGGTAGAAGAGCCGCCGGAAGAGGTTTTTTATTCCCCATGAATGAAAGCCTCTCCCCTGCTCCTCCTATAGGATAGAGTTCGCCGACGTCAGGAAGGGCTTTTAGACCAATCAATGCTTTTTTTATTCCCCCTTCGGAAAGATCGATGGGAGTGGGAGGTAAATGCCTTTCAGTCGAATGTGCTATTTTTTCTTCCAGCAGCTCGAGGATAGTCGTTTGGTAGCCCACAATCCCTCCGATGCTCTCATAGAATTGCTCCACTTCGATTAGAGTATGTATAAACTTTTCCCACCCCTTTTTCTCTCTTTCCCTTCTTCTTGATTGAAACACGATCTCGTCTTGTCCAATGGCAATCAAAGAAAAGAGAGCAATTTCACCATAGACCCTATGTTTATCCGATACATAATAGAGGAGGGAATCGAATAAAGTAGTGTACCTATTTTCTTTAATGGCTTTTGTAACAGAGGGATGGGATAACACCAGCTCCCGCTTAACCATTGGGTTGGTCGTTCGTACAAGTGCATGCCTCAGTTTTTTTAGATCTTTTAAATGTCGGTTCTTTACACGATTTTTCATTTCTTTGCGAAATTGTTTTGACTCAAAACCCCTAGCAAAGATAAAAGAATTCACAAGTCAAAGTAAACTTCTTTCCTAAGGAGACAAATCATGACAGCAAAGAAAAAGAATTCAGCGCTAATGAAACCATGTCAACTCAGTGCTGAATTGGAAGAAATTGTTGGACGCGGCCCGATGCCACGAACAGAAGTCGTAAAAAAACTTTGGGTTTATATTAAAAAACACAATTGCCAAGACAAGAAAAACAAAAGGATGATCAATCCCGATGACAAACTTGCAAAGGTGTTAGGGAAAAAATCCATTAATATGTTTGATATGACGAAAGCAGTTTCTGAACATATTAAATAGTCTTTTTTTGTAGAAGCCCTCTTCAGGGGCTTCTACTCAGGTAAATCATTGAATACACCCATTTCATTTATCCTACTCGCAGGAGGCAAGGGGACTCGGATGAAATCCGATCTTCCTAAGCAGTTCTTAGAACTTGGGGGTAAACCCATAGCTCTTCATAGTTTAGATATTTTTTTATCACATCAATCTTTAGGTGAAGTAATTGTCGTGGCTTCGGAGCAACATCGAAGTTACTTTAAAAATTATAAAGTAAAATTTGCAAATCCAGGTGAAAGGCGTCAAGATTCCGTATTTTCAGGTTTGCAACAGGTGTCTCCAGAGTTTCAATGGGTCTGCATCCACGATGCTGCCAGGCCGTTTATCACTCACGAGCAGATCGATCGACTTATTGTTGAAGGAATCAAAACGGGCGCAGCCACTTTGGGTATGCCAGTCAAATGGACGATAAAAAGGGCCAAAGATGACAATTTTGTAGAAGAAACACTGGATCGGTCTAAAGTTTGGGAAATCCAAACCCCTCAGCTTGTCTCTAAAGAACTTCTAAAAAAAGGTTTTTCTATTATCAAAAATAAAGAAGTGACCGATGATGTATCTTTAATTGAATCACTCGGTGAAAAAGTCAAATTGGTGAATGGATGTTATTCAAACCTTAAAATCACCACTCCTGAAGATCTCACTTTTGCTACTTTTCTTTTCGAAAAAAAGTCTTTATAACTTATTTTTAATCATTTATTCTTAATTCCTTATGGAAAAAAGAAAATACAAAATTACACTTACTTATGATGGAACGAATTTT
>JBIOXR010000153.1:0-6017 GCA_044869735.1 Chlamydiales bacterium | reverse complement strand
TGGTGGCGATCGTCGGGCCCACAGGCGCTGGTAAGTCGACGATTGTGCAACTCCTTCCTCGCCTCTATGATGTGCAGAAAGGGGAGATCAAGATCGATGGGAAATCGATCAAAAATTATACGTTCCGCTCGTTGCGCGAGATGATTGCCTATGTTCCTCAAAAACCGTTCCTCTTTATCGATTCAGTGAAGGAGAATATCTCTTTTGGACGGAGTTTTTCTTTGGAGGAAGTGGTCGATGCAGCCAAAAAAGCCTATGCACATGAATTTATTGCGGAGCTCGAAGGGCAGTATGATGCTCCCATCACCGAAGGTGGAAAAAACCTCTCGGGAGGGCAGCAACAACGCCTGGCCATTGCCCGCGCCCTCGTAAAAAAGGCCCCCATCCTCATTCTCGACGAAGCGACCTCTTCTCTCGATGCTGTAAGCGAAGGAAGGATTAAAGAGGCCCTCTCTGAACTGCGCGGATCCATCACGCAGATCATCATTGCGCATCGCTTTTCCACCATCGACACTGCCGATAGAATCATCTACCTCGAAGAAGGGAGAAAAGTTGCCGAAGGGACGAAAAAGCAACTCCTCGAAACCTGCCCCAACTTCCGCCGCATGTGGGAAATGATGCATGCCACAAAGTAACTGGTATAAGTTCAACGCCTTTCTCCTTTTCTTTTTCCTCTCCTCCACTCTTTTTGCTCAAAATGTCGTCGTCATCGGGGCAGGGCTATCGGGCTTAACAACTGCCTACCGCCTCCAGGAAAAAGGATTTGACGTAGAGGTCTATGAAGCCCGGAACCGCGTGGGAGGGCGTGTCTTTACAGTCAAAATAGAAGATCATATCGCGGAATTAGGGGCGCAAAATATCAAAGATGGCGGCGAGGCCCTTCACCTTTTAAACTTAGCCAAAGAGCTTGGATTGGAAGTGGCTGGAGAGAAAAAACCCTTCCAATATACCTATTTCGATCAAGAAAAAATGGTCGATATTAGCTCGGTGATCAAAGAGAGGAAGTTTACTCCTGCAGAGCTCAAGTCTTCTTTGGAATTAATACAAACCCATACTCATAACATGAAAGAAGTACTCGATGCTTTTTTTCATCGCGACGATATTCTTTATACAGCCTGCAGCATCTTTTTATCCTCTTATGAAGGTGCGCCGGTAGAAAAACTCTCCTCCTTCTATGTGAGTACTCTCTATCATATTTTGTTAGGAGGTGTCGCTGCTGCGCATCAAAATGGGGGGGAAGAAAAAAGATACATTGAACATCTTTGGATCAAAGGAGGTAACGGCCTTCTAGCAGAACGATTAGCAACAAAGCTTGCACCTCATGTTCATCTACAGGAGGAACTGGTATCCATTGGTAAAACTTCTACAGGAACTTATGTTCTCTCTTTCAAAAATGGAACCACTACATGCTGTGATATTTTGATACTTACACTTCCTTGTCCGGTATATGAGAGTATCTCTATTGAAAATAACGTTATTCCAGAAGAGCGGTTAACTCAAATTAAATCGATTGTGTATGGCACCAATGCAAAAATCTTATTGCCCATCTCCCCAACGCCTTTAAATAGCATCGGTGTCCACACCAATGGGCGTGTAGTGACCTTCCGCAATAGCGATGGCCACATACTCAATTTATATTACATTCTCGACTATGGAAAGTTTACACCCGAAACACTCAAACCGACTTTTCAATCCGATCTCGATTTAGTGCAGCGTATCTATACTACACTACCTTACCTTCCACCCATGCTAGCACGCGACGCGTCATTTGCAGAATATCATGGGCCTGTGGCTCATAGTTGGCCGAACGATCCCTTTGCTAGAGGCTCTTATTCCTGCATAGGGGCACATCAAGAGGAAATTTTCACAACTTTAGAAATCAAAAACGGGGAATACGTTAAAACTCTTTTCGCTCCCATTGACGACACCCTCTTCTTTGCCGGAGAGCATACTTCTATTCTACTCGACGTAGGAGGTACTATGGAAGCGGCTATCGAATCGGGCGAACGGACGGCAAGGCTAGTTGAGAAGCTTAGGCTGCAACTCGTTTCTTTTTATCTATTATCTTAATTTTATGAATCTTTTTCTTGGAGATAATGGCAAGTGTCGGGCCTCCCGTCACTTTGTCGAGGGCCTCTCCATGTAAATAGGCGCTATCATAACCTTCGGCGCGCAAGGATTGCCTTAAAATTTTATTAAAAATATTAACAGATTGTATGTCTAGGTTACCTTCTTGGTCATAACCATCTTCATCCCCTGGGTGAGAGTTAAAGTAATCTGTTATCTGATCGATGATTCTTTCATGAAATGCGTCTAATTTTTCTTTATCTTGTATATCTGCTGTTTTATCCAGTCGAGGTATTTTTATTTTCAGTTCTTTTCCCACTATGCGACTTGTTCCACCAGCTAGCGCGTCGGGGGGTAACGATTCTAGAGTATACTTGGAAGCATGCTCTTTAGTAAAAGCTAAATAGACTCCATCGCCTGCTAGAACTTGGCGATTGGATGTCGTTTTAAAACCATGTTGTTTAATATCTTTGATCCCCTCTTCGTTCGCAGTGGTTCCATGCCAAAACTTTTGTGAACAAAATTGCGTTCTTTGTGCTTCTCTTAGTTCTTTCACGGGTAGAGGAGGTAATTCCATGGGGATTTTTTTAACGAGCCTCCGGATTCTTTTTTTTCTGGATAGTGAATTTCTGGCTTTCTTTTTGAAAAAGATATGGTATGAATTACAGCTACCCCATTCAGAGGGGGAAGACATTGGAACAACATTATCAGAGATCATTTTACCTGCCACGAAGAATGTTATTTCCCAGTCCCGCTTGTCAATATTTAAATTCTCGCATGTTCTATTGATGATATCTTTTCCTGTATCATTGTCATACACTTTTAAATAAAGGCTTCCGAATCTCGTCAGGCCCCGATATTGTAGGTGAATCTTGCCAACCTCTTCTCTTTCTTTATTGGTTAAATCAGAGGGCGGTTGTGTTGTTTCATTCTTACACTCTGGTTTAGGAGCTTCTTCAACCAAGGGAGGGGTGTTTTCTTTAGACTCAGAAAATGTTTCTTGAGCAATTGAATCAATTCTTTCTTTATTGGTTAAATCAGAGGGCGGTTGTATTGTTTCATTCTTATACTCTGGTTTAGGAGCTTCTTCTATAGACTCAGAAAATGTTTCTTGAGCAATGGAATCAATTTTTTGGAACTTTTGGCGAAAATAGAGAATAAAGAGGATTGTTCCGACAGAGGCCAGAATTCCAGAAAGCGGTAATAGACCTAAACCTGCATAAAACAATGGAGGTGTCCCTATGGGGGAAAGGAAAGAAGCCGTTACTATCAGAGCGCTTAATATAGTTAATGCCACAGACACGACAAGGGAGCTGCTGGCGGTCATCCGCACAATAGTGGGATGAGAATGAATAAAAAGATCTATCTTATTGGGCATAAAAATATTATATCAAGAAGGTGTAAAGATTAAATTAAGGTGATGCGCAAGCAAATGAGAAAGCTCGGCGCTGTGGCGGAGAATAGAGTCGCGGCCGTGGGGAGAGGCGAAGTCGGAGACGACCTTCCAGAGGCGGCAGGGCTTGTTAAAGCGCTCTGCGGCATAGGCGATGGCATAGCCTTCCATATCGACGAGGTCGCCGTTTAAGGTGGCTTTGAGGGAGGGGTCGTGGATGGGGCAATCGGTAGTGATGAGCTTTTTGCCATTAGAGGGAAGGGAAATGAGAGGGTGGTTGTTCTTGGCGATCTGGAGAGAAACTGGGTCTAGAGGGGGGAGGAAGAGGTGCTTTTCGACCTCTGCAATGGGGTAGAGGGAGCCGATGGGAAGATCTTGTTTTAAAGCGCCGCAGAAGCCGAGGTTCCAGATTTCGACGATATGGGGGAAAATGGGAAGGAGAGAGGAGAGGGCGGCAAAACATCCCATGCCGGTGACGGCGATATAACCGCGGTCAAAGCGATAGAGGCCCGGCTCTTGAGGCTCTGCCTTAAAGCGAAGGAGGCTCTCTTTGGCCTCATTAGGATGGGCAAAGATCACCAGAAGCATAGGTAAATAACTCCTCAATGGCTTTTTTTCCTAAAGATGAAAGGCTGCGGGTCTCTTCATTGACATAAAGATCGATGTGAGCTTTGACAACGGAAAGATCCTTTTCTTGGCTATAGTGGAGAATTTCTTCTTTGATGGCTTCGGGAAATTCTTTGGCAAAGTCATAGCTCTGTTGCAAAATAGTACATACTTGCGATGAGGGGAGTTCTCGAGAGAGAGCTAAACCTCCCAAAGGAAGCGGGAGAGCTGTAGCTCGCTCCCACAATTCTCCAAGATCGGCAATTTCGTAAAAGCCCTCTTTTTGAAAGGTAAAGCGCGATTCGTGAATGATGAGACCTGCATCGACGCTTCCTTGCTTTAGAAGGGGGCCAATTTTGTCATAGGTGCAAAAGACCTTCTCTTTAGGAGGAGGTGCGAAGGTCTGAAGGAGAAGATGCGCTGTTGTTAGTTTCCCTGGAATGGCGATGCGCATGTTAGAAATTTCTGAAAGAGAGGAGGGTTTTAAAGAGACGATTTTTGGTCCACAGCCAAATCCTAGGGCAGCCCCAACGGTTAAGAGTTCGTAATCGTCTTGGAGCTTTGCCATGCAATAAAAGGAGGCTTTGATCAGGGGAAATTTCTTCTCCATGGCCCAGCTATTGAGTTGGTCGATATCGGCAAAGGAGACTTTGGGGCGGAGTTCTTTCCCTACATATCCTTTGATCCAAGGAGCAAAGAAGAAGAGATCGTTGGGGCAGGGAGAAATAGCAACAGCAATTTCTCTCATAGAGAAGCCATGAGCTCAAGGACAGTTTCCATGGGAAGGTCGTCGATGAGTATAGAGAAAACGTCGTGCAGTACTTTGGCGTCGTCGAGGGCTCTATGAGCTTTATTTTCGGGAATGCCGAAAGTGTGGCGGAGGTATTGGAGGCTATGGCGGGGGAGATCGGGTCTATAGCGCCTGGCCCACTTAAGTGAATCGACCATGGCCCATTTGGGAAAAACTAATCCATGTCTTTTGGCTTCGGCTTGGAGGAAGTGGCGATCAAAAGCGTCATTATTATGGGCAATTAAAACGACATCTCCCTCGCAAAAAGCGGCAAACTCAACCCCTATCTGAGCAAAAGAGGGGGCGTTGGCGACCATTTCATCCGTGATGCCGTGAATAGTCATCGCTTCTTTGGGAATGGCCATGCCTGGATGTACTAATTGGGTAAACGAGAGATTGCGGTAGGGATCGTACGCAGCGATTTCCACAATGCGATCGGAGTCAAAATTGACTCCCGTCGTTTCTGTATCGTAATAAACAGGGCGTTTCATCTCTCTTTTTCTTGCAGTCTTCCTAAGGCCTCGATGAGTGCAGCCGAGGCAAATTGGCTCGATTTTACATAAATATCGAGCGTTTTTTCATTTAGTTCTTTTTCGTCGCAATAGACGACGACGCGGTAATAGATCAGCTTATTTTCTTCGTCCATTCCATAACCTGGAAGATCGATCTCTTTATTTAAACGGTGCAAGAGAAGGGCGATATCGCCCAATCGCTCCTCTTTGAGTTGAAAAGGTAAATAGGAAATCATCTGGAGGAGGTAACCATCGCCTAAGATACCAAAGAAAATAGGTATTTTTTTTCCTTGAATCGTCGTCTCGATATAGACTTGACCGGTATTCTTTTGGAATACCGGTTTATCTTTACCTCGTGAAAGGAGCTGCATCAAGGCATCAGGAGAGAGTTCCATGCTATCTTCCAGCAGGAAGCATCGAATCGCTCCGTTCTCTCGTCACGGCAGGATTATTTGTCGTTGGTCTTGTGCAAATGCAATCATCGCTTGGCATTCTATAAAGACACCCTGTAGATAAGAGGGGGAGTAAGAGCAGACTTAAGAAAATCAAATGTTTTTTCATAACCATCCTCAAAAGAATCAAAGATATACTATAATTTATCTCCCTTCTTTTCAAATGGTTTCTCTATATCGACTATATAGGTTTCTTT
>JBIOXR010000152.1:0-12798 GCA_044869735.1 Chlamydiales bacterium | reverse complement strand
TTAGCCGACATTTCGCTCACCATGATGCTCGTTCTCAATGTCGCCGCTGTTGCAGGACTTTCTAAAGAAGTCGTTCGCGACTATTTCCATTTTTTCAAATCCAAAAAAACCTCTTTGATAGAATAAGCGAGAAGGAAATCAAAAATTCATGTACCATCTTTCTCAAATAAGGTGGTCATATGAATTTCCTTCTCGTTTTGAAAAAGAATCGCATTCCTCTTATCTGCTTGCTCATCGCCACTGTGGCATTGATCTATAAGAAAGCAGGCGCAACCAATCCGGTTGCTTATCACGAACAAGAGGTGACCTATGAAAACGCGAAAGAAGCAGTGACCCTTTCGGGTACTTTGACTACCCCTCTGGGAAAAGGCCCTTTTCCGGCGGCTCTTTTGATCCATGGATATGGGGCTCAAACACGCGATGACGAGATCTTAGGACATAAAGTCTTCTACGTCCTCGCCGATCATTTGACCCGTCAAGGCCTCGCCGTTCTTCGGTTCGACAAAAGAGGAGTGGGCAAATCGACTGGTTGCTATGAAATAGCCACGAGTGAAGACTTCGCATCAGATGTGCTGGCAGGTATCGAATTTTTAAAAACCCAGCCACAAATAAACTACTCCCATATTGGTCTCATCGGTCATAGTGAAGGGGGGTTGATTGCACCTATGGCCGCATCAAAATCAAATGATGTCGCTTTCATCGTCATGCTCGCAGCACCTGCAGTCAATGGGGAGGAGCTTCTCTATGAACAAGGGGAACTCATTTTAAGGAGCACCGGAGCTTCAGCAGAAGAGATTGCTAAAGATCGCCTATTGCGGGAACATCTGTTTGCAATCGTTAAACAAGAGAGTGACAAAGAAAAAGCCCAGATACAAATTCAAGAAATCCTCGCCAAAGAAGTGACTCCAGAGAAAATGAATGAACTGCGCAGCGAGATCGCCCTTTTAAATACATCCTGGTGCCGCTTTTTCCTCACCTATGATCCCGCAAAAACCCTCTCCGAAATCAATATCCCCCTCTTGGCTTTAAATGGCACTTGCGACGTGCAGGTCTCCGCCCGCCAAAACCTTCCCGTCATTGCCAAAGCTCTTGAAAATAACACAGCTTGCACCATTGTCGAACTCCCCAGCATCAATCACCTTTTCCAAACCTGCACAACCGGTGCCCTATCCGAATATGGCCAAATCGAAGAGACCATCGCCCCCACCGTCCTCAACACCATTTCTTCCTGGATCCTCGAACAAACCGTTCCAAGATGACCTCTATTACACAAACAAAAGTAGAATTTTTTTTTATAGAAAGTGGGTTTTTTGGAAATCGTATCCATTCTTCAAAATTTCTTTTGCATATGGTTGGAGCTCTTTGGGGCATGGCGCAGGCGGAGCACTGAGGTTGTCTTGAAGCTGTGATTCCTTTTTTAAGTTTGCAGTCAAAGCTTCATTCTCCACTTTGTTCGAAACAGAACTAGCTCCTTCCTTCATTAATTTCAAAGCCTCTGAATAAGTTTCTTCGTGAATAGTATAGAATTTTTCTGTCGTGGGATTAAAAGCTGCAAAATAAATCGTGCTATTTTTTGCAATACTCATTAATGCAACGTTTCCATCTCCTTTAATTGTTAAATCAGGGTTTTCGAAGGAAAGCATTAATTTTATATTACTTTCTTCAAATGGAAAATTATGCAAATGAGGCCGAACTTTTTCGTGATTGTTCACACGTTTTAGATACTCTTCCATCATTTCTACATATAATATTCTTGCTTGATCTACATTCAGGGTTTCAAAAGATACAAAACTAAGAAAAATTTTCTGAATATCATCCATCATCTCGCCACCATATTCTGTTTGCATCATGCGACGAGGTTTAACATATTCCTTCAAGTAACTTTTAGTTATTTGATCTACCATCTTGCAATATTGTGGCTCGCGATAAGCCATTAATAATGGCACTAACAAACAAAATAGTATGGTCTTAATTAAATTAGAATGTTTCAAATTCATATTCTTTCCTCTTAATTTTTCTGAATAAGTTAGGGAGTGAAGCTATCTTGACGTGGAAATTTTTTCAAGTTTGAAGTTCAACCTCCGTTCTCCACTTTGTTCGAAACAGAATTTGCTTCCTTAACTAATTTCAAAGCTTCTTCATAAGGCTCTCGATGCAGAGAATAAAATTTTTTTATTGGATCATATGCATCATAATAAATAGTGTGATTTCGACCTATAAATATCATTGCAACATGACCATCGCGGGTGATTTTTCTTTCATTGTTTTCAAACCCTATATCTAGTTTAATATTATCAATCCCAAAAGGAAACTCATGCAGATAAGGTCGAACTTTTTCATGATTATTCACTCGTTTTAAATACTCTTCCATCATTTCTACATACAATATTCGGGCTTCATCTACATTAATTGCATCAAATGATAAAAAACCAAGAAAAATCTCTTGAATATCATTCGCCATTGCACCGCCATAACTCGATAGCGTCAGCTGGTGTGGTTTAGCAAATTCCTTCAAATAACTTTTAGTTATTCGATCGACCATTTTGCAATAATTGGATTCGCGATAAGCAAACCCAGTAGTAAATAAAAATGTAAAAAACAATAAATAATGTATTCTAATCATTGAAATATAATGCTTTAAAAGCATTTCCTCTCCTTTCAATTTCTTCTGCATAGGTTGCTTCTAAAAATCCATGAGCTTTCAAAGGACAATGAGTGCATGGATGAAGATAATTAATATCATACCCAACCCCCATACTTCCTATCAAAAATGCAAGCGGATTCGTCATGGGTACTATATCTAAACCACTTAGATTATTACGAGCCGACCTAAAATAGTCATTAGGAATCAAGGTAGCGGAACCATAAGATAGAACGTCAATACGGTGTCTCAACTCATAAGATAGCATTTTGCCTGTGTTCATTATTTGTATTCCGCCTCTGCTGTGGACGCTGCTGGTAAATCGATGGTAGGGGTCTTCTCGCAGTTTACTAGTATAGTATTCAGCACACATTTTATTGTATGACGTTGGTATGCCTAATTTAGCAAATCCACATCCTATTAGGTCCATAATAAAACCTTCTGTTCCATGATAAAGAAGATCTACTTGCACTCCTCCATGAGTTTCAGAAATCTGTTGTGCTTGTTTGATTGCGTCTTCTTTTCGAGTGAGCATGCCATTGCTATGGGTATAAGAATGGCCTGGTGTGATCTTACCTGAAATAGTTTTGATTTCGCCGGCGAGGCCTTCGCCTAGGAAGCGGAGTTCGATTGATGTCGCCGGTAGGAGTGGCGGCTCAGCTTTTTTACAAAGAAGCCTCGCCTTGGCCTTCGGCCAAGAAATGGCGACAGCGTCGCCATTGCCGACTTTGTCGGCAGCGAGGTGTTTTCACGAAGATATTGTCAACAACTAACGAGCCGTTGTGAGCGTAAGTGAACTTCGGCGAGCTTTTCACCACGCCATTGGCCGAGATGAAGCCGAGTGCCAATGCGGCTTAAAGAATGCAATCCTCGGGAGATAGAACTGTATTTCACACACCATGGATTAAAGCCATCGACGGAGTGTTATAATATCTACAAAAAAAAACAGCTGGAATCACTATCTCAAAGTCAGCCTTAAAAATTACTTAAAAAAAGGAAGAGGGGAAAACTTCCAAATTCGAAAAAGTAAGGGTGTGGTCAATGCATAGATGCGGTCACGGCAAGGAGATGCGGCTTCCTAAATACTATTTCCTCTTGGGTACTCGAGCTAACTAGCTCGCTAACCGTTCCAAGATGATCTCTAGGAAGTGGTCATCATTGTATTTCTCCCAAATAGAATTTATTTGGTCAGAATATTTACCCAGTACTTTTTGCACTTATGGCGATTGAGGATCGCCCAAAAAAGTGACGGGATGAATTTTGCATTTAGCAGACTGCAACGATTCGACTCTTTGCAAAAATTGATCTCTGGTAGGGGCTTGTGAAGTAAGAGGCGCCCTGGCGCCAAAAAGTAGGGATGAGTTTACCTCAAAACCTAATACAATGCCCAACAGCCCTTCATCATGTTCAAGATGTGGTGTGAGTGTTTTCGTATTTTCTATTTCTGAAAGGAGTTTTTCAGGGGAGAAATTTTCTCCGAGCCTATTTTTAAAGATAGTTAGATTCTCATTTACGACTTTTAAAAACGCAGGCTTATTGATCAGATAGACTTTGCACAGGATGGATTCTGCTGAAGAGTCAATTTCTTCGCATAATAAAAAATGAGAGGAAGGAAAAGAGTACGCGTGCTTCTTCCACACCTTCCACCCTTTTTTCATTAATTTATTGCTGTAGGGATGAAGAATTTCCTGGGAAGGGCACTTTAAAAAAAAACCGGCCAAAGACACCGGTTTGTCAAAGAAAAGGGCATAACCCCACTGATCGTTACACACTACCTTCTTAAAAAACTTTCGTAAGTAAAACCTCTCCTGCACACTCATTTTGTTTAATACATTGGATGCTTGTGCAGAGAGAGGTGCGATAAAAAGAGAAAAGAGCAAATAGTATTTTATGCACACCTTGTTCCACTATCCTTTCGTAAGGCATTCGAGTACGAATGAATCAATGTCTCTGTCTTTGAGAAACTTAATGATTTTTTTTCTCTCTTTCGAATATTTGGATACTTGGGGGTCGTCGATTTCAAAGGAGGCAAAAAAGGGAATGGGGAGGTCTTTGATAGAGATCTTCTTCTTCAGCACTTTTTTCATATATTCTTCCATTCGGGAAAGCTGAGGGAATCGAGAAATGGAAGCAAGATCAAAAGGGATGCCTTGTCTGCGGATATAATCGAATAAGTAGGCATTTTTTTCACCATATCCAAACAACAAACCCATGAGATAGTGGTTAACAAACACGCGGTTCCAAAAAACGGAGTTTTTGTCGTCTATCGAATCGAGAATGTTATCTGGGTCAAACTTTATGGAAGTTAAAGCTGAAAATTCATTCTGGTACTTTTTTAGTATATAGACAGTTTGAGGTATGTGGATGAAAAGACCCATTTTGTTTTCATTTCCCGTCTCAATAAGTTTAAACAGTGGATTAGAAATATTAATCTTGG
This sequence comes from Chlamydiales bacterium, assembly GCA_044869735.1. Taxonomy (GTDB): domain Bacteria; phylum Chlamydiota; class Chlamydiia; order Chlamydiales; family JAAKFR01; genus JBIOXR01. The sequence continues at coordinate 7,720 of JBIOXR010000152.1, read as the reverse complement.
CCTCTAACCAGTCATTCCATAATTTTCTTTTTTCCAGAAAGGCAAGGGAGTGCGTAAGACATTTTCTTTTAAACTCTTCAAAACTTGGCAAAATAGCTCCATTAGCATGGTAATGTTCAGGATCTTGCTTTGCTTTTTCGAGAAATAATTTGAGTTCTTCATAACTTTCTGCTAGCTCCTCTTCGGTTGCAGGCGAGGATTCCGTTATGTCGAATTCGGTCATGGGTTTTGAACCCAGCAGAGTATATATTCCACAATCTCGGATCATTAAATTTTCTAAAAATAAGGAGGCATCGGGAGAAAGTGTGTGACAGAAAAGAGGTGGAAAAAAAAGTTGGGATAAAAAGAATGTAAAGATTATTTTGTCAAATGCAAATATTTTCTTAAACATTTAGGAGAGCCTTATGAAAAAATTAGTTCTGTTTATCTTCTCAGTGCAGATTTGTTTGGTGCATCTATTTGCCAATGATTGTCCAAAAAAAGATGTTTTACTGCAAATGTACACCTATGGAGATTCTTGTATCATTGAAGTTGAAGAGGATAGATATTACTTAGATCCTGAAAAAATCTATGTAACCCAAGAAGGTATTTGTCTTCTTGGAGAAAATAGTGTGTTACCTTTGTCTAACTTGCTTGTTGATAACAAGGGTATGTATACTGTTGGTATGTATTACAAATATATCTGCAATAACTGTGGTAAACATTACAATAGTCGTCCCAGGGAATGTTCTAGATGTGGCTCGACCTCATTTTCTTTTGTAGATCATAATGGTGATTAATGGAAAATCGTTCTGCGTGGATGGCGATTGAGGGAGTAGTGGTAGAAGGGGGAGAGGTCGATGCGGTCTTTTATTTCCCGAAGCTGCCGTTGGGAGGAGTGTCGGATGAAGTGGGAGATGTAGTGAGCTATGAGAGGTATATCGAGATTATTCAGAGGGTGGCAAGGGAGAAAGAGTATCAGTTGATCGAGCATTTGGCGTATAGAATTCATGGCGCTTTGAAAAAAGAGCTGCCCATTTACTTGGAAATCATGGTGAAGGTGAGGAAGAGGCATCCTGAACTAAAAAGGGGAGTGGAGTTTACCTATTTTCCTAAACGAGAAGAGACGGAAAAAAAGCCGGTGCGGGGATGGGAGGAGGAGTGATGGAACTTGCGAATAAGGTGGCTGTGGTGACAGGGGGAAGTAGTGGTATTGGACTGGCAGCAGCAAAGAGGCTGAGTGAAGAGGGAGCTAAAGTGGCTCTCTTTGGAAGGGATAAAAATAAGCTCCAGCGTGCAGTGAGTGGTTTAAAAAGTAGCATGGCAATTCAGGGAGATGTGGGGAGGGTAAAAGATCTCGAACGGCTTTACCAAGAGGTGTCAAAAAAATGGGGAAAAATAGATATCGTGGTTGCCAATGCCGGCATTGCGGAGAGAAAAAAATTAGAGGATGTGAGTGAAGAATTTTTCGATGAGATTGTGCGCATTAATTATAAGGGAGTTTTCTTCACCATCCAAAAGGCGCTTCCCTTTTTAAAGGAGGGTGCTTCTGTGATTTTGATCTCGTCAGCAGCGGCTCATATCGGGATTGCCGGCCATAGCGTTTATTCTTCTACTAAGGCTGCGGTGAGTTATCTCGCATCCTCTTTTGCTGCAGAGCTCGTCGATCGGGGGATTCGGGTGAATGCGATCTCTCCGGGATTAGTCGATACTCCCATTTTTGACAGAGTGAGAACTTCAGCTCCCGAGCAGATGGAAAAATTTGCCTCTTTTGTGCCGCTGAAGAGATTTGCAACAGCTGAGGAGATTGCCGAAGGCATTTTCTTTCTTGCCTCGCCCCGCTCCTCTTACATTGTAGGATCCGATCTTCTCATCGACGGAGGATTGAAATCCCCGATTAAGTTCTAAGGAATATACCACGAGCTACCGATGGTAAGTGCGCGGAAATGATCGTCTGGAATGTGGTGTTGCTCTTTTGCCTTTTCAAGGGCCTTAAAAGGGGCATCGTAAGCCTCGTCGGTGAGGCGAAATGTCGAGTGGTGGATGCCAAGTGTGTAGGGGCCTCCCAAATCGAGATGAGCAAGCACTGCCTCTTCCGGATTCATATGAGCATAACGCATAAACCAGCGCGGTTCGTAAGATCCGATGGGGAGGGCAGCGAAGCGAAAAGAACCAAACTCCTCTTTTGCCTTTTTAAATATGTCTCCTCCATATCCCGTGTCTCCATTGAAATAGAGGTTGCCGCTAGGCGTAGAGAGGACGAAAGCACCCCAGAGGGCCCGATCATGATCAAAAAACCCTCGTGCCGACCAATGTTGTGAGGGGAGTAGATGAACTGTTAGCCCCTTGACCTCTTTTGATTCTCCCCAATCGAGGAGCAAAGAGTGTAAAGAGGAGGGAATAAACTTCCCATTGCCTAAGGGGGCAATGAGAAGAGGGGTATCCCGCTTCCCCAGTCTCAATAGGGTGCGTCTATCTAAGTGGTCATAGTGGTTGTGGGAGAGTAAAATAAGGTCGATAGGGGGTAGGGCATCAAAGGAGATGCCAGGAGGGTTTATACGGTGTGTTCTAGAGGTTTTGATGGGACTCGCCCAAGAAGACCAGATGGGGTCGGTCAAAATATTAAGTCCAGCCGTTTGAAGAAGAAGAGACGATTGACCTATAAATGTCACTCTTAGCGAGGATTCTTCGACTCGCAGAGGAGGGGTATCAACTAGATAGGGAATAGAAGAAGGCCAGGGTTGAGGGGTACCCTTGAGCTTCCATAGGAGGAGATCTTTGAAGGATTGTCTCCTCCTCTCCCAGGGATTATAAAATCGAGTGCCGTCAAAATGGTTGTTCACAAATCAAAAGTATTAAGAAAATGTGAAAAAAAGAGTATAAAAACCTATACTTTTAATTCCTAAGTGGTTATAATTATCTTTTAAAAAAAGGTTAATTTATGGCTGCGGCTGCGCGAGTAGAAAGAGGAAGCTCTTTGGATGAAAAAATCACTCCTCAAGAGACGCTCAGATCCCAAGAAACGGTAAAAGCTAACTATGTGGCTCTTTTGTTCATCGGGCTTATATTCTTTTCTCTGGCAGCTGCGGGAGTCAGTGTTTGCCCCGGAATTCCCCAACCAGCGATGTTCTTCCTAGGAGGAGTGGGCGGTTTTGCTCTCTCTTTTATTGGTTTGGTGGTTGCCTATATCGTAAAATGTAAAATGGAAAAATCAGGAAAAAGTGCTGAAGTCCAACCACAAACGGAAAAAGACATCCCCGCTTTGACTCCTGCACAATGGGGAGTGATTAATGCCGACGAAAGGCTGTTAAAAGAACGAGATCTAAACAGCTATATGCAATATTTAGCGGCTCAGCATGAAGAAGGGTTAGTTCATGTAGCATCGCTCGCTGACTATGATGGGACGATCTCTTCCCTCGAAGAGCAAGCTCTTTTGATTAATCAGAATACTGAGGCTCGCTATATTCCTTTTTATTTAAATGTAAATGGCAACCATTGGGTGGCCGTTCTTATCGACCGCGAACTGCGGACCGTCGAATTTTTTGATAGCGTTAATGGGTATAACACGTGGTGGACGAAAATACGATTACGGCTATTAGCTAGAGACCTCTCAGCTCAATCTCCTGACGAACAGCCATTTACTTTTGTTTCGAAAATGAACCACGCTGTTCAGTTTAATGGATATGACTGCGGCGTTTGGACTAGTAAATTTCTAGATGAGCGTATGAAAGATCCCCAAGTCAATTTTAATCGTACTATCCCAAGATTCCAAGGTGGAACCATAGCAAAGGCGTATCGCAAGAACATGCAGGTTGATTTAGAAAAATTGAACGGTCTGCGCGCGGAAGCTTTCGCTGAGGAATTGGAGATGTACGAGAATGCCACCTATCGCGGTACCAAGGCAGACAAAGAATTTCAAGGTACTGACTCTGTATACACCTATGTAGAGGATAGAAAAAATCCCGACGCAAAGCCCTTTTCATGCGGGAATATCAAGCTCAATGCAGATATCAACGCTATGAGCCCAATCGATAGGATACGCATGCTATTAAATGGAGAGCGATTGGAACCAGACAGTTCCTTCGATGACACAAAATATGAACTAAGCGAAGCGGACGCAGACAATGCTAAGGCAGAACGATTGGCACGAGAAGCAGCCGCGGACGCACAGTGGCAAGCAGCATTAGGAAAACCCAATAAGACGAAAGCTAAAATATTGAGATCTTTTCTGCTAAGGGTCTAAGGTGCTTTTCAAAAGAGATCACTTTGCAGTTTTTACCCTCTTTTGCCTGTTTTGTCGTGTAAGATTCATAGAAGGGTAAGGGCGTTTCCCAGGTTTTAAACCTCTGGCTCTCTTCTACAGGACGGAGGCATTCGGTGAGAAAAGGTGTGCGTCCTTGACGCCTTAGAACTCCTTTCACTTGAGGAAGCAATTCGGGATAGTGAGTAGCGCCTGCAAGTTTCCTCTCCACATCTTCATCAGAGAGATAAATCCATAGAGCCTTTTTTTTCAATTCGTTAGGACATTCGTGCGGAGGCCCTTCGATCGTGAAATCGTAGTTTTCTAGGCCGCATCGCGAAGCGAGAGCATTGATGAGATAGCGACAGAGGTCGTGGGTGGGATGGAACCCCTCGCAGGCATCTCCTGCAAGGAGTTCGATTCCTCGAGCTTTGAGGTCTTCTTCCAGCTCTTCAATTAGGTCGTATAAGATCCCAATTTTTTGATGGAAAATCACCTCGTGGAATTCCCGATCGGTAAATCGTCCAAAGACTTTCCCAGGTGATGCTCCCGTTTTTTGGAGTACTTTAGCCGTAGAATCAATTTGTGATTTGGCTTTCGCTCCCGATCCATCGGTGAGGACATAGACAAGAGGTTGATGCACTTCGAGAAATTTATAGATCCGTAACTCGTGTCCGGGATGACTCAAAATCAAGGCAGATCGCATAATTGTCAGGCTCTTTTTCCCACTAATTTTTCATCTTCGTATTTTTTGCTAAGGCGACCCAAAGCGAGAGCGCCTAAGAGAAGGCCCAGGTCGCGCAAAGCGATGTCGTAATAACGCCCTGTGAGAAGTAAGTTGACAATGATGAGGAGAAGCCAAATGGCAACGATGTAGGAAAATATCTTGGGTCTAAAAATCATCCCTACCCCTACGATGATTTCAATCACGCCGACGGCCATTAGAGCGGTGCGGAATTTACCCTGCACTAGTTGAGAAGCTTCAGGGGAGATATAGGCACTCCAATCGGTGAGAAAATAAAAAAACTTATCCAAGCCCGCTACGATGGGAGCTACGATAAAAACAATTTGCAACAAGCGGAATGCCTGATACCACTCCTCTCGTACAGAAAATTTGGTCATATAAATATCCTCAAATAATAACCTTCCTATATTTAAATTAATAAAAAGCAATTTAAAGGTAAATTATTTTTTTACTTTAAATAGTGCATTGATTCCAGCACTAATAACAAAAACTCCAATAGAAGCGGCTAAGATAATTCCCCATTCTTTCCAACCTAAGGAGATGGTGCCGAAGAGTTTTTGCAAAAATGGAATATAGACGACCATGAGTTGTAACGCGATAGAAGTGGCCAGTGCGATAATGATCAGCCGATTGGAAAATAGTTTCATATTATAATGGACTCGAACCATCTGCACGCGAACGAGCTCCAATACAACGAGCATGGTAAAAGTCATCGTATAAGCTAGAGCCGCACTTTGTTGTAGAGCAAAGTAGCAAACGAGAAGAGTCCCTGCTGCAATCACACAACTAATAGCAAAGAGATGAAGGGAAAACCTCCAGGTGAGAATTGCCTCATCGGGTTTTCGAGGTGGGCGTTCCATAGCTTTAGGATCGACGGGGTCCATGCTGAGCGCGATGGCGGGCAGGCCATCGGTCACTAAGTTTAACCAGAGTAGTTGCACAGCTGTGAGAGCAACGAAGGGGTGCCCGTTCGGATCTCTAAAATTAAAGACGATGCTCGCAAATATGATAAGAAGCTCTGCGATATTACACGATATCAGATAGTTGATAAACTTATGGATATTATCATAAATACCCCTTCCCTCTTCGATGGCATTGACGATGGTAGCAAAGTTATCATCGAGAATGACCATATCGGAGGCCTCTTTAGTCACATCGGTACCCGTTTGTCCCATGGCAAGGCCAATATCGGCTTCTTTGATGGCAGGAGCATCGTTTACCCCATCTCCGGTCATCGCAACAATTTCACCTGCGTGTTTCCACGCTTTGACAATTTTTAACTTAAGCTCAGGAGAAGTGCGGGCATAGACCTCGATAGTACGTATTTTCTCGTTTAATTCTGCCTCACTCATTTTCTCTAACTCGTAGCCCGTGACCGCTAGCATCCCATTTTTAAGTAACTCTAGTTCTTGCGCGATTGCCACTGCTGTGTTTTTATGATCGCCTGTAATCATGATGATGCGGATGCCCGCATCGCCGCAGATTTCGATGGCTCGCTTCGCCTCGGGCCTTGGTGGATCGTGCATCGCAAGTAACCCGACAAACGTGAGGTTTTCTTCGGTTCCATTTTTTCCATTATGGCGAAGGCGATAAGCTGTGCCTAAGACACGGAGTGCTTGGCCGGCAAGAGCTTCATTCTCTTGCAATATTTCTGTTCGTAACTCTGGCGTTAAAGGCATCTCTTTTCCATTTAAGAGAATGGTAGAGGAGCGTTGGGCGATGACATCGGCAGCGCCTTTGACAAATACGATCTGCTCTCCCTTATTTTCTCGGACCATGCTCATGATTTTTCTTTCCGATTCAAAGGGAATTTCTTCGATCAAATGAAATTCACTTTCGAGATGCGCTTTATCTAATCCTGCCTTTTTGGCTGCTGTGAGTAATGCTGCTTCTGTGGGATCCCCTCTAATTTTCCACGTCCTAGAGCTTGTATCGAAAAAAAGATCGGCATTGTTACACAAGGCTGCTATCTGAAGAGTTTTAAGAAGATCGCTATGTTTTGTGGGGTCGATGGCAGCCCCCTTTTCTTCGAATTTTCCTTCGGGTTCATACCCTTCTCCCGACACCTCGATCAATTGTTGATCCACCCAAACCGATTTGACCACCATCTCATTTTGCGTCAAAGTCCCTGTTTTATCGGTGCAGATCACTGTGGCGCACCCCAGTGTTTCTACGGAAGGGAGGCGACGGATGAGTGCTTTTCTCTCTGCCATTTTTCTCACGCCGATGGAAAGGGCAATGGTAACAACAGCAGGGAGCCCTTCAGGGATTGCGGCAACTGCAAGGCTAATAGCGATCAAAAGGCTGTCGATAAAAGGGGAGCCGCGCCATAAGCCAGCCGCAAAAACGAAGAGAACGATAGCGATGCAAATCCAAGTGAGCCGATTTCCCAAAATGTTTAATTTGACTTGAAGCGGAGTGAGTTCATCCTCCTTGCTTTGAAGAAGGGTAGCAATTTTGCCAAGTTCGGTTCCTTTTCCCGTAGTTGTGATGACCATCCTCCCTTTCCCTTTTACAACTGCGGTACCCATAAATCCCATGTTTCGCTGGTCTCCCACGATAGTCTCTTCTTTGGGAATGGAACTCTCAATTTTATCGACGGGAAGAGACTCTCCTGTGAGGGCCGCTTCTTGGGTCATGAGATTAATCGACTGCACCACTCTCCCATCAGCTGAGATACTATCCCCAGCTTCGAGCAAAAGGAGATCTCCTGGAACGAGCTCTTCTGAAGCTATAATTTGTGTTTTAACATTTAG
>JBIOXR010000151.1:0-7239 GCA_044869735.1 Chlamydiales bacterium | reverse complement strand
TCGGCTTGCTTTTTGCCTGATATTCCCCCTAAGAAAGTGATTGCTTCCATAAGGCGCACCCTTGCCCGGTCTTTGCCTAAGAGTTCAAAGGAGGCATGTTGGTGTTTTGCATGCGCTCATCCGTGTCGACATATCTGTTTTCTTCTTCTTCTTCTTCCTCTACGTCTGTACTAGAACTTTCAGTCTCGTTCAAGCTGTTCGATCTAGCTCTTTTATAAGCGGAGTGTTCATTATCAGAGCCGTCTATTTCATCTCTATGCTTTCTCTTTTTATGCTTCGATGGGGCTGGTGCCGCAGGGGCTGTTTTCTCACCCTCAGGGTTTTGACCACTTTCTGGAAGTACCCACTTCATCATTGCCTTCATCAAATCTGAAGAGACATCGAGATGCGTCCCATTAGTCCGTTTTCTCGTCACATTTGTACCGCTATAGAGACGTACCTGTCCAAGGTTGGGGTTGAGGACTGCAAAAGTCGCATCTTTACCCGAATCTTCAATGAGGTTTACAGCTTCTAAGTAGATGCGAGCCACGCGCGTAAGTTGTTCGTGAGTAAAACTTTTCGTTTCGATTTGGCCATTGCTATTGCGATGTCTCGAATTCGTCGCATAAATGGCAACAAAGACGGCATCATCACGCCTTCCATTGGGAAATAAGATGATCCCTCCTCTTTTCCTGTCGATATGATATAAATGGCCATTAGCTGACTGCATTTCGATGTGTTCATCTTTAATGTAGGCTTTAAGGTCGGAAGAATCGGTAATGTCGTAAGACCTTCTATTGCCTTCAATACTAAAAAAAGAATCATCTCTAACAATCATTGTCATAATTATATCCTATTATTTTTTAAAATAATTATATAATAGTCCTAATTAAAAGTCAATATAATTGGCTGTTTTATAGGGAGTTAGAGGTGGATTAATACAATCTTTAACTGGCCAAAAGAGTGGCGCAGGAGCGGCTTTCCCAATGTTCTTTAAGGTCGGCTTGCTTTTTGCCTGATATTCCCCCTAAGAAAGTGATTGCTTCCATAAGGCGCACCCTTGCCCGGTCTTTGCCTAAGAGTTCAAAGGAGGCATAAAGAGGGGGGCCTTGTCTTTTTCCTTGGATTGCTCCAAAAAGAAGGGGAATAAGGGTTTTTTTATGATTGACCTCGAAGGCAGAGGCAACTTCGTGGGAGGCTTCCTCAATGCCCTTAGCCCCCCAGTTTTCCTTTTCATCGAGGGCCCATATAAGGCTTTGTAAAAGATAGGCTGCCCCGAGAAAATCGATCTGAGGGAGGGTAAAGAGCTCTTTGGAGAGGGGAAGGTGATTGACAAAGAAGAAGTCGCAAAGCTCCATAAACTCGCCAAAGGTCTTGATGCGCGTGTGGCATAGAGGCATGAGCTTTGACATAAAGGAATCATTAAACCCCCATTGCCGGATTCTCTCCCAAAGTTTATCGGTGGGTACATTATTGATGAGGTAATGCTGGTTGAGCCAGTCGAGTTTTTTAATGTCAAAGACGGCCCCGGACACCCCTATCCGTTTGGGATCAAATTCTTTAATGAGTTCGTCGAGGGTGTAAATTTCACGATCATCGCCCAGGCTATATCCCATGAGGGAGAGGAAATTGAGAAGGGCTTCCGGTAGATAGCCACTATCGCGGAAATAGAAAATAGAGGTGGGATTTCTCCTCTTAGAGAGCTTTCTCCCATCTAAACCAAGCAAGAGGGGCATATGGAGGAATTTGGGAGGAGTCCATCCAAACGATTCATAAAGAAGGATGTGTTTGGGAGTTGAGCTCACCCATTCGTCTCCTCGGATCACGTGGGTGATTTCCATGAGGTGGTCATCGACGACATGGGCCAAATGATAGGTAGGAAAGCCGTCCGATTTGAGCAAGACTTGATCGTCGACATCGGCCCAAGGAAAAGTCAGGCGCCCTTTGATCTCGTCTTGGTAGACGCATTCTCCCGTTAAGGGAACTTTGAGACGGATAGTATAGGGTTGGCCTGCCTTTACGCGGCGTTCGACTTCTTCAGGGCCTAAATCGCGATCGCGCCTGTCGTATCCTCCCTTAAGCCCTAATTTGGCCCCTAAAGCACGCATTTCAGCGAGTTCTTCGGGCGTGGCAAACGATTTATAGGCCTTCCCTTTTGCGACTAGCTCGTAGGCATGTTTTCTATAAATTTCTGTCCTTTCCGATTGGCGATAGGGAGCAAAAGGGCCACCGACATCGGGGCCTTCGTCCCATTGAAGACCACACCATCGGAGAGCATCAAAGATATTCTTTTCGTATTCAGGACGGCTGCGCGTCTGATCCGTATCCTCGATTCTCAAGAGAAATTTACCGCCAAAGCGCCTCGCAAAAATCATATTGAAAAGAGCAATATAGGCAGTCCCAACATGGGGATCGCCAGTGGGAGAGGGAGCTATACGGACGCGAACAGACATAAAATTGTTTTTTTGCTCTAAATTGTAACAGAAGGGCTTTTTAGGGGCAAAGGACGATGAGATCCTTCATGATATTGCAAGCCTCTTCAAGTTGAAAATCTGTCTTTCCAAAAAACTCGAAGAATAAGGGGGAAACTTCCTCTTCTTTCAATTCTTTAAGGAAGTTTTGATAGAGGATATTTCTCACCAAACGGGCGTCGACATTTTTTTGTAATACGGGCAGATTCTTGGTAAAGGTTTCCATTTTTTGCTGAAGGTTAAAACGATAGAGCCAACTAATCTGTTCTCTCTGGCGGGGTAGGATATCAGAAAGATCGTCGTCATAATTCTCGGCAATAGTGTCATTCTCTAGGGGAAATTTAGCATATCTTTCGCCGATTTCCACTGCGGAGTAAATACCTGGTACAACAATATGGGGTATCACTCCCCAGAGCTGGGGACTGTTTCCTGAAACCGTGTAGTATCTACCCCGGGTGATCTTAAATTCCCCTTTGGGATTGATTTTTTCGAGTAAAGCTGGGGTGAATGTCTGGAAAGTCCCTTTACCGTAGGTGTGTTCATCGCCGACGATAATAGCTCTACCATAGTCTTTGAGGCATTGGGTTACGATTTCTGCAGCCGAGGCGCTTGCCTTGCTGGTCAAGACGATGAGAGGGCCATCCCATGTCGTTTTTCCATCGAGTTCTCGTAAATGTTCTATATGACCACTGTTATCCTTGATAGAGACAACTATTCCCTTGGTGATGAACAGGCCTGTAACGGAGACAGCTTGAGGCAAGAGCCCTCCGGAATTTTGCCTAAGATCAAGGATGATCCCCTTTAAGGAGTGGTTCTTTTTCAATTTGTTGATTTCTTCCTTCAGATCACTGGCAGAGGAGCTTTGTTGGTCCTGGTAAAAAGCATGTAGTGACAGATGGGCTATAATCCCTTCCCCAAAGGGGATGACTTCTGAATTAAAACGAGCTTCCTTGAGAACGACCTCTCCTCGGGGAAAGCGGAGTTCAAAAGTCTCCTCTTTCTCTTCACTCAGACTGGCTCGGACAAGAGTAAGAAGGATATCTTTGCCCCTTTCACCGCGTATGATTTCGACCACATCATTTATACCTAAGCCAACGATCGATTCGTTATCGATAGCAATAAGCCTGTCACCTACTTTGATAGGGCTAATAGCGGCGGGTCCCCCTTCGATGATTTTGACAATAGTAAAACCATTAAGGTCATCTCTAAGGCCTACACCTACTCCATAAAGGCGTTGCTGTAGCTGAATCATGAATTGGGCAGCCTCTCTTGGAGTGAAATAGGCGGTGTGTGAGTCAAATGACACAGAAATGGCTCTAAGGGTATTTGTGAGAACGAATTGTTCCTTATTTTTTTTCTCTTGAGCTAGAGCCGCTTCTTCTTGTTGTTTTTGGGCTTTGAGAAGGCGGAGACGAGCTTTTTCCTGAGCTTCCTTAGGCAGTTTCTGAGTAGCCTCTTGGCGCAGTGCGTCGATGCGCAATAAACGGTTAGAGAGCTCTTCGAGATTTTCTACCCATTTTTGGTTTTTGAATTCTTTGGCCTTTACCCCAGCGGGTCTTGGATAGGATGAGAGGGTTTTATCTATTTCTCTTCTTCTATAGATAGTCTCCACGAATTTACCGTGAATGGCAAAGAAGAGAGAAAAGTCCCCCTGAGATATCCAAGAAGCGTTTTTGGCAAGGTCTTCTTGGTCCATATTTAGCCAGAGGGCAATCTCCTCCTTTAAAAAATAGGTCTTAGTCGGGTCTAGAATATCGAGGAATTGCTCTATGGCCCTTTTCATCATCTCGGGCGAGATCTTTTTGCAGCAGGCGTGGGCTTGACTCACCTGTTCTATCATCTCTTTAGCATCTTTGGTAGTGATCTCGGGGAGTTTTTCGGCGTAGAGGAGGTGAAAAACGAAGAGGAGAAGGAAGGGAAAAATTCGGCGCATCATTAGAGTTGGAGACCAAGATGGTTAGGTAAAGCTATAGTACCACTCCAAGGGAATCTGTTTCAAAAAAGATTAATAAATGATGAAGAAAAAAGTATATAAAAATATTTTTAATTGCATTAAGATTATTTAAAGATAAATTAGTTCTAAAAAAAGCGATTGATTTCTATTAGCTTTTCTATCAAAATATTTGAATTTTGATGGGTATTATGAGATAAAGCACTTTTTTTTCTTAATATTATCTAAATAAAATTTTTGTGTAAGAATAAAAAAATCTTGATTTTATCTCAACCTTATAGGATAATATTAAGTAAAGAATAAGAATATATTCATTAGGAGAAAATAAAATGAATGAAGAAATTAAAGTCCATGAGGAAGGAGATCGCAAAGTAGTTTCTATTACAGAAGCTGCTAAGATCAATAATGTGACGAGGCAAGCTATTTATGTAGCGATTAAGCAGAAGAAGCTGAAAGCCATGAAGAAAAGCCGATGGGAAATCGACCTAGTCGATCTCGAAGAATATCGCAAAAATAAATATTCGAGGACTAAATCGATTTTTGATGGAGAACTTCTATTTGATAACGATAGAGGTTATTATTCCGTTAATCAAGTTGCCCGCATATTAAATGTGCCAGCGCAGAAGATTTATTACGCTATCCGATCAAAAAGACTTCCTGCAGTCCAAAAAGGAGCTGCATGGGTGATTCATAAAGATTCGGTTACTGCTTATAAGGCAGATTATTTAGAAAAGCGTATGAATCGCAATAAAGCTGTTTAACGTTTTCAACTACGGCATCCACCAATCCCCTTTTTTTTAAAAATATAAAAGGGGATTTTTTTTTAAGATTGTTTCACAAACCGGGAAAAAATGACGCTATATTTCCTGGTTTGCGAACACACTCTTACTAATCTAAGATTTTGAAATCCTTAACGAGGAGTTGAATACTGCTTTTGTTTTGAAAGCGGTTGATTTGCGGCGTATAAGCAAGTTTGATACTCGCTCCTTTTTTCTTAAACTCTCCTTTTCTTTCTCCCATGCCAAAAGCAATTCCCTCGAGCATGCGGTCGTCTTGCTCCAAGTAGAGCTTTAAATGAGTTCCGCCAATGACTTTAGGCGGCCATGCTTGTTTCGCCGTACAATAGAGAATCGGCTGGTAGTTTTCGTTGCCATACGGTTCAAAAAGTTCCAAAGAAGATAATAAGTCGTAGGAAAGCTCTTTGAAATCGGCGGCTGCATCGAGGTAAAGCTTGGGGAAAATATCTTCTTCTTTCAAGAGAGCGTTTGCTTCGTTGATGAATCGCGTTTTAAATTTCTCAATATTTTCTTCCTTGATACATAGACCTGCTGCATAGTCATGCCCTCCAAAGTTGAGCAAAAGGTCGGCGCATTTTTTTAAAATGGGAAGAAGGGGGAATTCACGGATGGTGCGCAACGACCCTTTGCCGACCCCATGGTCGATCGCAATGAGAGCTGTGGGTCGGTTATATTGTTTTGCGATCCTAGCCGATAGGATCGGAATGACTCCAGGATGCCATTTTTTTGAGCTGATGACGATTGCTTTTTTCGCTAAGATTTCGGGGTGGAGGAGAAAATACTTTTCGATATCTGCGGAAGCGATTTGCTCTACCTTTTGACGTTCGAGATTAAAAAGGTCGAGTTCTTTAGCAAGAGCTTCGGCTCGTTGTGGATCGCGGACGAGTAATAGTTCCACTCCTTTCGTGGGATCGGCGACCCGTCCCAGGCTGTTGAGTCGAGGGGCGACCTTGGAAGCGATATCGATCGTAGTGAGCTCATTGCGATCTACACCGCAAACTTCGAACAGTTTGATGAGGCCCACTCTCTTTGTCTTTTTTAACTGCGCGAGGCCGTAACGGACGAGGATGCGGTTTTCTCCAAGCAATACCCCCATATCGGCTATGAGTCCTAACGCTGTAAGATCGAGATAGGTTTTAAGGTCGATCTTTTTTTTGGGAATTTCTTCAGATGAAACGAGGTAGTTGATGAGAGCATGGGCGAGTTTGAATGCCACTCCTACCCCCGTAAGGTCGCGGTTGGGGTAACTTTGATTGACGAGTTTGGGGTTAAGCGTCGCGATGCAGAGGGGGATTTTATCAGTAGGTTCGTGATGATCGGTTACAATGACATCGACGTGATGACTGATGATATTCTCGATCTCTTGAGCTGCGGTAATGCCGCAATCGACAGTGATGAAAAGGGAACAATTATTCTTTAGAGCGAATTCAAGACCGTCCAAAAATAATTTTTGTCTGAGGATATTTTGATTGGGAACATAATAATATACTCTCCCTCCCAAGTGTTTTAGAAATTCGGCAAGAAGAGCGGTTCCAGTCATCCCATCGACATCGTTATCTCCATAAATGAGAATTCCCTCTTTTTTTTTAAGGGCCGTTACAATGCGACGCACCGCTTTATTCATATCCAAAAATTTCTTCGGATCGTAAAGATCGGGAAGTTTAGAATAGAGATAGCTGTTGATCTCTGGAAAAGTTTTGAATCCCCTTGAAATGAGGATTTGTGCGGTGATAGGGTGTATCCTAAATTCCTTGACTATTTTCTCTAACCATTCCGGCTCCTCCTTAGGGTAGACCCATACGGGCTCTCTAAAGGTTGACATTTTTTTTCTCCCATTCTTTTCATAAAGACGATCATACCAAAAAAAGGAGTGAAAAAATAACAGAAAGGATAAAGAGAGGATCAGCGATTAAGGATGAGGGATAAAGGATTTCTAAAGAATTTCCTTTACCCCTCTTATTTAATTTGAGGGTAGTTTTTTTACCTCGCGCTCGGCCTCTTTATTGTGGAAATAGAGAAGGAGAGGAGAGGCGATAAAGAG
>JBIOXR010000150.1:0-16105 GCA_044869735.1 Chlamydiales bacterium | reverse complement strand
CAAGAAGCTGTTGAGAGCCCGGTTTATACTTACACATGGATTAGAGATTATTTTATCGCACCGGCCAGAGAATTTTTGCAAAATATCCTCTTAGACGTAGGGATGCTAGAACATCTCGCTTTGTTATTGAGCCGTTCTCCTTTTATTTTAGAAGGATCTTTACTTCTCTCTTCACTCCTTCCTTTTCCCACGGGCATGCCCCCCTCCTCATTTACTGAACATGTGTTGCGCGTTCTCTCTTATGAGCGTTGGGTGAAAGACCAACGCCTCCTTCCCCTGATATCAGATGAGATAGATAGTCTTTTATATGCCCACCTTCCTCTATTCAGAGCCTATGAACTCAAAGAAAAAATCACGCTAATTTTAGAAGAACTTGAGGATGTAGATGCCCCCCTAAAGGAAAAGATCCTCAATTTGGTAGAAAAATACCATCCCATTGGAACCGCTGAAATTTTGACAGCCCAAGATTTAAAAAAAATAGTTCTCTCCCTCCTCATGCTGGCTTTCAATACAACAAAATTACCCCTCCCTTTTTCCCAAAATCTCACCCGAGCAATGCAGAAAAAAGAGCTCGCCTCCCCAAGACCCCTCCTCGTCGCCGACACTAACTGGGCCGACAACTATTTTGGTTTTGTCGTAAGCCCCACCACCACAGCCCTCGAATTCTGGCGCTTCGACCTCGCCACCAACGAAGGCCACCCCATGCGCTCTTGGCAACCCCACCTCAACGGCACCAGCAAACACCCCTGGGGTATTTTCACCTCCCCCCACGAATATGGGGGATAAGAATATTCTTTAATACGATTGCAGCGTAACATATCTGGTTATCAGAGAATATTTGCTTTCCAGAGTTTATATGAAAATTCCCAAGTGTAAACGCAACCATGAACCAAATGAGAAGACTCAGAAAGCTTTGAAGGAATCTCGTGAAGAAAAAGGAAAGATTTTTGAATCTTTAGAAGATTTCTGGAAGTCGATGGGATGTTCTTCCTTATGATAGGGATGTAAGAGGCCTAAGGAGAGCAAAACTTTTCGAGAGTTGTCACAAAGAAGGAATCGCTTTTGAAAATACTTTCAATTTCCACAAGCTCTTTTGAATAGATATCGATGAGCGCTTTTACTTCCTCAGAATCGGGATTACCTCTAAAACTTACCGGCACAATGCAGCATCCTTTAGGCCGATGACCGGCTATTTTATAAGTCGGATCAGCTTCTTCCCCATGACTCATCTTTTTAAAACTATTAGAAGATTCTCTCCCAAAACCCAACAACAGCCCGAGTAATTTTTCATCATGATGAATCAGCGGTCTTAATTTTCTTTTTTTCTCTACTTTAGCGATAAAATCCACAGAGGAAAAATTCTTCCCCAAAACTTCTTCAAAATCTTCTCTATATTTTTCTAAAAGACTAGCTAATTTTCTTTTATCGATAAAAATTAACTGTAAAAATGAACTGGTTGTGAAACAATTATATTCCTCGCATACAATAATATTTGGATGTTTAAATCTATGTTTGTAAAACCCCCAAACGTCCAACGCTTGCTTCAAATTTTTTTGATATCGAAGCGGAGTAGGTGTCATTGACTTGGGGACTATTGCGTAATCACATACTACAGGAATAGAACAGAACGCAGCGGTCTTCATATTCCCAAAGAGAACAAATCCTAAATTATCTCTTTGGATTAGATAGGAGAATAAGAACTCGATTTTCTCCCTATCTTTAGGAGGAATGGAGTGCAGAATTTCTGTAACCTCCATCCCTTCTAAAGAACAAAACAGAAGAAATAGTATTAAAACAATCTTCCTCATTTATGAGTTTTTTTAGCATCTCGATCCCATATTGGGAAACCACAAGTTGAGCAAGTTCTTCCAGGAGTATAGGTATTATGGCCACAATTAGGACAAATGGCAGTATATGGACTGGGCACAGGAATTGCCACAATATATCCATCGTTAGCGATATTAACAGATTCAACCGCTATTGGAATCCCATTAATGATAACAAAAAGCCCATTGGGCGTAACAGAAACTTGTTCTGTACTGACAACTAGAAAATTGCCGAAAGTTGTTGATGCGATGATCAACATCACTGCACAGAAAGAAATTAGATATTTATGATTGATGTTCATGTTTTCCCTCCTATATTTTTGCAAATTCTTTTTGAAGACAATCTCAAAAGAAGTTTTTTTAATCCATAGAAATTTGTTTTGTTCTTAATCTATTCCTAAAAAAGCGATTTACAAAAAAGTCGAAAGAACCTAAGTTATCTCAATCTGAATATTAAAATTGCTGAATAATTTACTTTCCCCGATTTTATGAACTCCTTGCGCTTTTTTTTTCCTTTCTTATTAGTGCTTTCACTTCCACTTTGCGCAGCCGAAGAAGAAGACGAAACGACTGCTACAACACCTCTTGTTGTAGAAGATGAGAATACTTTGGCAGCGGCCGATAATTTAGGCCCCCCTGCTCAAGGTTTTTTACCTGATCCTGGATTTGGCCCTGATACTGTTGATACAAGTGACCTAAGAGTCTTGCGCGACTTTATTGAAAGCCGCGGTCTGATCAAGGCCAGAAAATGCGAAGGATGTCTTACCTTGGCTGGAGATGTGAGAGCAAAGTGGAATATCGCCGGTGAGAAAGTGAACGGAAGAAAAGTCCGTGGTACCGGAACTGAAACAGCTCTTAACTTATTCAGGAGCGAGGTGAATTTATTTTTCGATTATGTCGCACCGCGCACATGGGTTTCAACGAAACTCCGATTTTCTGTGTTTCTTGGCACAGATGGCGGAACGTTAACCAAAGTCGATACCGACCGTGCTTTTATCGGCTACGACATTTACGAATGCGACCCTGAAGATTTTTACATTGAAGTAGGTCGAAGCCGCTTGGACTATATCTTTGATTCTCGGGTGGAATTTTCCAGCTTTTTTGATGGCATCCACCTCTACTATATAAATAAATGGGATCCTTTGGGAATTTATGTCATCCACGGTGGGCCGTTTATCGTAGATAGTTTTACTAACCATTACGCATGGGTGGCAGAGGCGACTTTAAGCTGTATCGATGGTACCGGTCTCTATGTGAAATATAGCTATATAGATTGGAAAAGGAGAGCCCCCACCCTTTACTATGGAAAGCTCGGCGACAACTTCAAAAAAAAGAGATTTGAACGGAATCCTCGCTTTATGTTCAAAGTATCTCAGTTATTAGTGGGTTATGAAGGTCAAGCTTGGTGCAGAACGCTCATCCTTTATTTCGCTGGTCTAAAAAATCATGCCGCGATTCCACAGCGTTCCACTAACTTTAAAAAAGCCAATGGCGCGTGGTATATCGGGTTTACTTATGGTAAGCTTTGCAAAGGGGGTGACTGGTCGATCGACCTGAACTACCAAAGCGTAGGAGCCCTAGCAGTGCCTGAGTTTGACTTAGCAGGCTTTGGTCATGGCAATGCCTTGGGAACCTTAATTTCTGATGCTATTTTGCAAAATTTAAATCCTTTTAACACCAGAGGCTTTACCAATTACCGCGGCCCCGAGTTTAGCTTCCTCTATGCCATGAGCGAGAGTCTCTCTTTACAATTCAAGGCCCGCTATTCGGTCCCATTGGATAGAGATATAGGTGGAAACTTCACCTTTAAAGCTGTGGAGATGGCCGTCATCTACGCTTGGTAACGCTATAAAGGGGAACCGTAATTGACCCTGATCGGACCTTGAAAAAGGCTTCTGATCTGGGCAATATAAGAGGGTTTGTCAGGGATGGGGCGGCTGATGTGGATAGGCAAAATCGGAATAGTTCCTTTGGCGAGCTTTTGAAGGCGCTCCTCGAATTCGGCAATATTTTTCGTCGGGATCGCCATCGGAAGCATCACGCAAACCGAATGACCGAGCGAGAGTTCATGGTCAATTTCCTTGAAAGGGAGCTTGTCTGCGCCATTCAACCGGTGGATATCGACAGGGATAAGCCTCAACATTTTATATGTTAAGATTTTCATTTTCGACATCTTTCCCTTCGTTGGGACGATATAACGCAACAATCGCGGCAATGTGGCCATGACGACGATCGTGTCGAGCCAAGAGATCCTTTGACCTACTAAAAGAGCGGGGGTGGGCAGCTTTAAATGCTTCTCGCCTTTTACTTTTAAATTCCAATAGCGAGCTGCGGTTTTTGCAACGACCAATCGGAGGAGCTGGCCTCCCATATTATAAAATAGGAAAAGAGACATTATAAAGGTGAGTATTCCAATTATCAAAAAACCCTCTGAAGCTGTCAAGCCGAGGAAATTGCCAAAAAAGGCAATCAAAAAGGAGGCGATAATGACACCAGTAAAACTGAGAAAATTAGCCGCTGCAATGTTTTGTCCTCTATCTTCACTGAGGCTTGCTGTTTGGATAAATGCCTCGAGAGGTACGACGTAAAATCCCCCAGCAACCCCAAGCAAAATGAGAAGAGTAGAGACTACAATAAAATGGGGGGAGAAGAGATAAAGGAGTGTCGCGATGATAGCAATGACGAGGGTGGCTACAGGCACGAAACCCAATTCTACCTCCTTTCCTGAAAATCTCCCTGCAAAAAAAGAGCCTAAGCCAATACCAATGGCTGTCATTAAAAAAAGATATCCCCCTTGAACATCGGTAAAATGGAGAGATTGCATGGCAAAGGGGATGATATTCAATTGTGTGTAGGCACCCAGAAATAAGAAATAGGCGCTGAAAATGATACACGTGAGGAGATAGCGAATGCGTTTGGCTTTTTTTAGTGTTTGGTAGATTACGGTGATAAACCGTGCCGACACCTTTTTCTCAGGAGCTTTAGGAGAGGTTTTTTGGATTCCAAAAGTAGCTAGAGCGCCAACAATTGAAAAAGCAAAGGGGAAAAAAGCCGTAAATACGAAATCTTTTTGAGAAACATCAGTTAAAAAGGAGGCAAGGAAAGTTCCCAATATAATGGCTAAATACGTAGTTGCCGTAAGAATCCCGTTGCATTTCGAAATCTCTCCCTTTTTGACAAGTTCGGGAATGATGCCATACTTCGCTGGAGAGAATGTCGAACTTAGCGTGGCAGTCATAAATAGAACGGCGTAACCCATCACAGCAGATCTAAAATAAAAAGCAGCAAGGCCGCAGAGCATTACCCCTATTTCCAGCGTTCTTGTCGTAAGAATGATCGACCGTTTTGAGAAACGGTCTGCAAGAGCCCCCGTAATCGAAGCAAAAAAGATAAAGGGGATAACAAAAATCGCCCCTGCAAGAGAAAGGATCGTATTGGTATGCTCGACACCTTTCACTGCAATGAGAAGAAAAACGAGAAGTAGCTTATAAATATTATCATTTAGTGCTGCAATAAACTGTGCAATATTTAAACAGGCAAACGAACTAAGAATTTTTTTTAGAGGCATGGGAAAAAGTTTAATAGAATATCTCGCTGAAAAGCAAGCCCTCGTTTTCTTCAGCCACCGTCTAGAAACTTTGTATGAACATCTAAAAGAAAATTTACTTGCCTCTTCTCCATTTAGCAAAAAAGTGGTAGTCGTACCGAGCCAACATATGAAGCGATGGCTCAAGCTGAGATGTGCTAAAGACCCTGCCATGGGCATATGTGCGGGAATCGAATTTTCTTTTCTCAATGAAGGGGTTCTCTCTTTATCCCAAACCTTATTTCAGTCTGAACAAAGAAAAGCCCCCCTGACCTCTCTGCCCCTCTCTTTTACTCTTGCTTCTGCGATAAAGTCGACTTTGGGTCGCTATGAAATGATGGAGGATGAAGAGCAAAAACTCTGGGAACCCCTCTACTCTTATCTTACTAGCGAAGGAAGAGAAATCAACGATGCTTATCTTTTTCCCCTCTGTATTGACCTCACCACGCTTTTTGGTCGCTATGGCATTTATGGAGGAGGGGAGTTAAAAAAGTGGATCGAGAAGCCAAATCATTGGCAAGAAGCCTTATGGAAAGTGATTTTTGGAGAGAAAAAAAACACTTTTATCTCTCTGCTGGAAAACCTAGAGTTACCCGAGAAGCGGTTAGAGGGGATAACGTACCACTTTTTCTCATTTAGCCATTTGCCTCCTCTTTTTTTTCGGTTTTTCTGCAAAGCGGCGTCCTATCTCCCTCTTTTCTTTTACCAACTTTCTCCCTGTCTCTCTTTTTGGAGCGATATCTCCACCTGGAGGGAAGGGAGAAATATCGCACGAGTCCTCAAGCGTAAGGGAGTAAAACCCTCGACTATCTCCTTACTAGAAACGGCGTTTGATGAGGCAAATCCTCTCTTGCGAAGCTGGGGAAAAGTTGGCCGCGAGTGTGCCAAACTGTTTGAAGAGAGCGAACTAGAGGTAGTCGAAGACTACCCTGCACTACCCCAAGAGCGCTATACTCTACTCGAAGCTCTGCAACGCGATATGCTCGAATTTCGCCAACCAGAGAAAGAAGGGCCACTGCCTATTGACGAAGGAGGGGAATCGGTAGAAATCCACGCCTTCGCTTCTCCTCGTAGTGAAATAGAGGGGCTATATACTCGTCTTTGCACCTTGTTGAATGGATCATCTCTCTATCCCCACGATATCATCGTCATGGCTCCCGATATTACCCTCTATCTCCCCTATATCAAAGCCTATTTTGGTGGAACGATTCCCTACAAGGTCAGCGATCTTTCTATACAAACTGAAAATCGGCTAGCTAAGGGGCTGTTTCTTCTTTTTTCGCTGAAAAAAAGGAGATGGAGTACGACGGCTCTTTTTGAACTTTTCACCCATCCCCCTTTCCAAAAAAAATACTCTCTCCAAAGCGACGATATCGCTCTTTTAAGAGAATGGGTGCATCAGGCGGGCATTCTATGGGGGATTGATGCAGAGGATAGAAGCGACCATCTTTCTAAACCAACCCAAGAAAGTAAAGGGACCTGGGAGGAGGGAATCGATACCCTTCTTTTCGCTTTTGCAAGTAATGAGGGATTTGAATTTTCGAAAGTCCCTTTGCTCGAAACGCTCTCCTCTATATTCGTCTCGTTGAGAGAAGATTTAAAGATTTTCTACGATGGATCAAAAGCCTCATTGAAGGAGTGGTCTACTTATCTTGCGACCCTTATCGATACCTACTTTTACTCGCAAGAGGAGGAGAGAAAAGAACGAGAAGAAATCGACCGCAAATTGGAAACGGTTGTTCATTTGGAAAATGCTTTGGGAAAACAAGAATATACCTTCTCCGATTTTTTCCCTCTTTTAGAGCACTACTTTGCCGAAGAGAAAGTAGAGATAGGAAGAGAATATGCCGCTACCCTCTCCTTTTGTTCTATGCTTCCCATGCGGGCCATCCCCGCAAAGGTAATTTGCATTCTTGGACTAAATCTCGAAGCCTTTCCCAGAAAAGAAAGGTTAAGGCCTCTCGACCTTCTCCTTCAGAAGAAAGGAGATTATTGCCCCTCTCGCATCGATTTTGATAGATATCTATTTCTCGAGACTCTCCTCTCTGCTCGTGAGAAAATTATCTTTAGCTATATCGATCGATCGATGGATGATTCAACTCCTCTCCCTCCATCCATCTTATTGAGCGAAATTCAAAACTATGTGAAGCGTTTTTACGGTTTTAATAAGAAAACGGCATCTTCTCCGTTGCCTTCCCAGCCAAAAACAAAAAGAAAACCAGTGATCCCCTCTTCTCTGTCGCAAATTCAAGAAAAAGGTGAAATCCCCATCGAATTTTCGAATTTACAGAAGGCCTTGGCCTCTCCCCTTCGCCACTATCTTAAAAATAAACTAGGGTTACAGCTGAAAAGAACACCTGTTTTAAAAGAAGAGGAGGAATTTATCCTCTCTCCACTTCTCCTTTCTCGGTTCAAAGGAGAACTTTTGAAAACATCTTTTGATCAAGCAGTAGCTAAAACGACAAAAGACCCCGATTTTCCCCCAGGCGTTTATGGAAAAAGTGCCTTCTCCACTTTGGAGAACGAGTACAAAGAACTGCATCATTTTCTCGAAAAAGAGGGAACAACACTAGCTCCAACGACATTGGAATTCCCCTCTTTTGTTTTGAAATATAAAGAAGAAACTACTTTTGTGCTCCATGGCAAACTAGAAGGAGTTCTTCCCCATGGGCTTCTCATCAACGAAAAAGCTAATTTAAAAGGGGCTTTAAAAGCGTTGCCTTCGTTTTTAATGCTAAGCCTTCTCAGAGGCCCATCCGAAAAACTCTTTTTTGCTAGAGAGCTAAAAGTGAAAGCTCCTTTTTCTCACTCCCCTGAAAAACTTCTCTTGAGGCTCATCGAATATTATTTTCATATCTCGCACCACCCTTCTTGCTTATTTCCGGGTTGGGTGGAGTCTCTGTTAAAAAAAGACTCTGCGGCTCTAGAAGAAAATATCGCTCATTTGCTCGTTTCTTCCGACGAACTCTCCCCTTTTCTTTCTCGTTTTTCTCCAGAAGAGTTAATAGAAAAAGAGGCTCCTTTAGCGGAACTATTGTTTAAGGAGGTCTATGAAGCCTGGTTTTGAAGTATTAGATCGCTCTTGCCAGGTCGCCGATTCTACGTTTTTGGAAGCATCTGCTGGCACGGGCAAAACCTTTACCTTAGCTCATCTCTACGTCCGCCTTCTACTGAAAAAAGAGCCTTTGGATATCGATCAGATACTCGTTGTTACTTTTACAAGAGCGGCCACTTTAGAGCTTAAAAAAAGGATTTACGAATTACTTGAAACGAGTATAGAAGACTTGAGTCGGCCCAGTCGTTCCCTTCCTGGGTACTTGGAAGAGATAGCCGAAGAGGGGGAAGAGGCGGTCTCTTTAGCCAAGAGGCGATTGCAACTCGCTCTTTCCTCCTTTGACGAGGCTCGGATTTTCACTATTCATGGGTTCTGTTTCCATACTCTTAAAGAACATCTCATTGAAAGTAAAATTTCCCCATCACTCAATGAGAAAACTTCCTTTAATCAAGAGGCTGCTGCAGTGGTCGTGGACTATCTCCGCACCGAAATAAAATCTACACATTTCAGCTCTTCTCAACTCAAGAGAATAGGAAGAAGGGTAGGAGGGCAAAGTAGCCACCTAGTGGATGAGATCGTTTCCCTTCTTAGCAGGAGAGTTCCTCTCTTTGGCGGAAGGACCTTTGAAACTCTTGCCCATTTATTTGCTCATGCTTGGCATCCTTTAAAGATAGAATTTCCCTTCGCTAAGGAGATGCTGGCAGACCATGCCTCTTCTTTTTGCAATACCACTCATAGAGGAGGAGAGGTGAAACGAGAAGTAGAGAAAGCTCTTACTCTCTTTTCTACTCTTTATGAAAGTCACCTTTCGTTCACAGAAACATTTAATACCCTTCTCGATGCCGATTTTGATGCATTTACCTATTTCGATTCGGCTTATCTCAAACAAAAAGCGGTTATTCCCAATGAACTAAGCTCATTTCTCTCTCAATGGAAAGAAAAGATTGCTCCTTTAATTACCGAGGGGAGCGACCCAGGTTTGCTGTTACTTCGCCTAGCAGAGGGGGCTAGAGAGAGTTTTGAAAGAAGTAGAGTAAAGGAGGGGAAGCTCTTCTATGACGATCTTCTGGAGTCTATGCGCGACCTTTCTGCTAAGCCCGAATTTGTTCAACATCTCTCATCGCGCTATAGAGCTGTGTGCATCGATGAATTTCAAGATACCGACCCCATCCAGTGGGAAATTTTCTCTCGGCTTTTTGCCACAAAAACGCTTCTCTATCTCATCGGCGATCCTAAACAATCGATTTATCGTTTTCGTCAAGCTGACATTTACACCTATCTCAATGCCAAAAAAACATTAGGCACTTTGCGTCATGCCTCTCTTGATACAAATTACCGCTCCCAAGAAGCCCTAGTGGAAGCAATTAATTTTCTCTTTGCCCCATTGCAAGAGTTTATTCACTTGCCCAAGGAGGAGACTTCTCTTGCCTGTCCCCCTGTTTTTCCCGCAGGAAGGGTCGAGAAAATCTTAGAAGAGGATGGGAGAGGGAGTCTCCATTTTTTTCGGGAAAAAAATGAGGAGGCTCTTTTCCAATTCCTCGTGAATGAAATTGATCGGCTTTACACCCTCCATGATCTCTCCTTATCCCAAATAGCCATTCTCGTTAAAGATCGCTATCAAGAGGAGAGGTTAGTGAAATATCTCAAGAAAAAATCTATTCCAGTGAAAACGCGCAGAAGCCAAAGCCTCCTTTCTTCCCCAGCGCTTCCCCTATTAAAAGCGCTGCTCTCTTTGCTTCTCGAACAGAATTTTCTTTTTGCTTTAGCCTCTCTTCTTTGTAGCCCTCTGTTCTGCTGTGATTGTGAACAACTGGAATCGATCTTAGGGGATGAGGAGATTGTAAGGCGGTTTTACAACTTAAGACTCACTTTTGCTGAAAGAGGAATGATCGGTGTTTTTAACGCATTGATGGCTTTAAGAATAGAAAAGGAAGGAAGAGAGGCCCAAACGATCCTGTTGTCGCAAGAAGGAGGTGAAGCAATCTATTCTGTTTTGCTGCAATTAATCGAAGTTTTAGTTGAAGCAGAGGTCTCTCTTGAGAACTCGGAAGAATTTTTGACTCATTTAAAAAATCAAGAGAAAGTCGAGGAAGAGCGACTGCGATGCAGAGAACTATTCGAAAAAGAAGGTGTCGAAATTCTCACTATTCACCGAAGCAAAGGATTGGAATATGAGATCGTGTTCGCTTTAGGGATTGGAATGGGAGCGATGCAAAGAGAAAAATTAATCGTAAGTGGAGATCCTCCTCATCTGCATCTGGTGGAAGGAGAAGATCCTCGCTGGATCGAACACGCAAGAGAAGAAGAAGCCGAAAAAATGAGAACTCTCTACGTCGCAATGACACGTGCAAAACAGCGGCTTTATGTACCTCTTCTTGAAAAAGAACAACCCGCTGCTCCTCTCTCTCAATTTTTGCGGAAACGCTTAAAAGAAGGTGGGGTGGAGAGCTTGCTCGGTCATGGAGTTGATATCACCCTCTCCTCAGGCGTAGCAAGAGAAGGGAGTTTCTCTTCTAAAATCGAACTTAAAAAGGAAATCTCCTTCTTTAAGCCCGCCGAAGAAAATCTTTTTTCTCCCCCGCTGCTCCGTTCTTTCACCTCTTTAAAACAAAAGGCAAGCGAAGGGGTTTTTCGTGAAAGCTCCGAGGTTTCCGTCCCTCGAGGAGCCGAGATCGGCATTTTTCTTCATCGTTTATTAGAGCGCATTCCCTTGAAAGAGTCCTGTAAAGAATATGTGCGAAGATCTCTCCAAGGAACCCCTTTCACCCCTTGGGAAGAGCAGATCGCAGAGTGGGTACGCCAGGCGTTAACTACCCCTTTATTTGAAGGGGCAACTCTTGCCGATCTCGAGCCCCAGAAAATTTTTCGCGAGATGGAGTTTCTCTATCCTCAAAGTGATTCTACGGGATTTTTACAAGGGACGATCGATTTTTTTTGCGAGCATAGAGGGAAATATTATCTCATCGACTGGAAGAGCAATTGGCTAGGAAATGCAACAGAAGATTATACCCTTCCCATTATGCAACAAGCGATGGAGGAGAACGATTACTTCACGCAAGAGAAGATTTATCGCGAAGCAGCACGTCGGTATATCACCTGTTTCGATCGTCGACCTTTCCAAGAAATTTATGGGGGGAGCTTCTTTCTCTTCCTACGTGGAATATCCGCCACCACAGGAGTATTTAAACTATGAGAGGAGGTGCGAAAAAAAAGTACCTTGAACTAGAGGGAAAAGTCCCATTTTGGCCTCTTGAACCAGTGCAAACAGCATGGCCGCTTCTCGATCGCTTGGTAGACCAAGGAGAACTGGATTATATAGACCAAAGATTTGCTGCCGCTTTTGCGAAAAGAGGATTAAAAAGCGAACAAGGGGCTTTGGTCTTGGCTTACTGCTTTTGGGCAGCTAGAGAAGGGCATCTTTGCGTAAACTTGGAAGAGATACTGCCACGTCCGCCTTGGAGTGAAAATTTCAATGCCCTCTTGCAGCAAGGAGTTGAAGAGGTTTTAAATTTGGACATACTTAAAGCGAAAGGCCCCTTGCTCTATCTTCCACGCCATTTTGAGATTGAGGAGATCATTTTAGAAAAAGTGCAACACATCGCACAGGGGCCCAAGAGAAGCGACGATTTTCCATTTCTCTTCGATAATTTAGAGTCAGAACAGAAAGAGGGGCTTCAAAAAGCATGGAGAGAACCATTATGTTTCATCACAGGTGGACCGGGAACCGGGAAAACCTTTCTAGCGACAGCGTTAGCTAGGGCGTCGGAAAAAGCATTTCGAGTGACAATGGCGGCACCTACGGGGAAAGCAACCTCAAATTTGAAAGAAAAAGTAGGAGAAAAATACAAAATTGCCACTCTCCACGCTCTCCTCTTTGGCAACCAAAGGAAATTTCTTATCGACACCGATCTATTAATCATAGATGAAAGTTCGATGATCGATGCCTCTTTATTTGCCAAACTCCTCACTTCGATTCATTCGAAAACGCGCCTCGTCTTTTTTGGAGATCCTGCACAACTGCCTCCCGTAGAAGGAGGACAAGTGTTTTCAGATCTCGTTTTGAAAGAAAAGGAGAGAGTGGTTGAGCTAAAAACCGTCCTGAGAACAGATAAACGAGAGATCCTCTATTTAGCTGAATGCGTTAAAGCAGGTCGAAGAGAAGAATTTGCCCAACTTTACGATAGAGGTGGAGAAGGGGCTGTTACATTGGCTCCTCTTCCCGATAGAAGTAAAATTCTTCAGATAGCGATGAGTCATTTAGATACCTCATTCCGCATCCTGACTCCCTTGAGAGAGGGATCCTATGGCGTCGCAAGGCTCAATTCTCTTTTGCACGAGAGGCTCATGCAGGAAAAGAAAAAAATTCCATTACCTATACTGATAACAGCAAATGATACGAGAAGCGGGCTTGCAAATGGAGATTTAGGAGTGCTATGGGAAGGAAGAGGCTATTTCCCCGGGGAGAAAGTTCTCTCTTCCTTACTTCTGCCATCTTATGAGATCGCCTTTTTTTTATCCGTTCACAAGAGTCAAGGTAGCGAATTTGATGAGGTGGTTGTGATACTACCAGAAGGGAGTGTTCGATTTGGTCGAGAGATGCTCTATACTGCCATTACGCGGGCCCGCTCTAAAATTACCTTGTTAGGCGACAGGCAAACGATCCTCGAGATCCTTTCCAAAAAAACAGAAAGGATCTCGGGTATCTACTTTCATTCAGGAAAGAGCTCATCGTCACCGTCGTCGTGACTGTTTTCAGGGCGATGGGTATCGAGGAAATCGGTAAGTATTCCTGTGCCGATGTCGACCATGCCAGCAATGGCATTAGCACCATAACCTATGATGCCAATGAGAGGTACTTTTTCTAATTGCACAGCGCCATTTTCAACAGGCGAAACTATCATCTGGATGAAAGAATTGCCTGCATTGAGTATTTGAATTTGGACGTCAGTGTAATCTTTTTCGCCTAATTGATATAATCCCCAAACTTTATCAAACTCTTTCACCTCGGCAATAAAAGCGGCCACTCCGCCGGCTGTATAAAAGAAAGTAACGGCCATCCCTATTCTTGAACCGTGTTTGCCCAAGTCGTAGAGATGAATGCGATGACCCCAAGCGATTGGATTGAGCAATCTGGCAGTGTTAAAACAAGAATCGCGAATAATCACGAGAAAGGGGCGAACGATTTTTTCACCATTATCATCTGTTGCAAAAGAGCCATCCTCATTGGTGACAAAAATAAATTTTAAAGTAATGGTTTGCTCGATGGCTGGAATCCAACGGATCATGCTAGAAATCCCTTGCGCAATATCCAAGGGACCAACGATGACTACAATAGCCGAAAAACGATGATTTGCGAATCGGGCGATGCTATCGACGCAGTGAAGGGCGTTGGTAACGGGTCGCAGGGTGTCATAAACTTTTCCACACCCTTGATTAAATTTGTTTACGGCTCTTCCTGCAGAGGTAAGATAAGGCTTTATAATATTGTGATATTTTGAAACGATGCGCTCGGCCATATCGCCAGCGCTGCTAACATATGCTGTCATATACTTTCTCTCTTGAGAATGATTAGGTTAAATTATAATGATATGATCTCAAGAAAGCAAGAAATATGAAGAAAATTTAAACCTACTCGAGACCGGCTGCTTTAGCTGTAGCTGATGCCTTGGTTCTATTGGCTTTATTGGATTTAATAATCTTTCTTTTCACCCCTTTATCCATCAAGCTGTAGATCGACTGTAAGCGTTGTGAAAGGATTTTTTTATCTTTTGATTGGACGGCTGCATCCAAAGAGCGGATAGCGGTCCTGACTTGAGATTTAAAAGATTTATTACTTAAGGCTCTTTTTGCATTTTGGATGTCCCGTTTTAGAGGGGTAGGACGTTTGGTTTTTTTGCTATCAGCCTCTTTTTTGTCTGCCATTTGCAATCCATGTGTTGAAGTGAAAAGGAAGTATAAGGATGGAGAGGAAAGTTGTCAAAGAATTTGCCTCTTCCCTAAGATGGAGGGGAGATGCGAAATTCTATTTGGTTTATTTTTCTCTTGGCTATGGCCTCTCTGTTTAGCTGGTTTGCCTTCCGAGCAGTGCCTGCCCTTACCCATTATTTTAAGTTGAATCGAGAAACGGAAGTAGCAATCGTAGGATGGAAAGTGGTTCAGAAAGCCGCTAACCGTTATGTGTTATCTGCAAATTTTATTTTTGAATTTCAAGGTAAAGAGGTGCATGGAGAGAGCGAAATAGGGCCGCTATATCCCAACCCTTGGGCTGCTGAAAAGGGACTCGAGAGGTGGCGAGGAGAGAAATATAAGGCTTGGTACTCTTCTTCTGCGCCTGAAAAGGCCGTTCTGGAAAAACGGTTTCCTTTCAAAATAGTTTTTTCTGCTGCGATATTGTTGGGAGTGTTTCTCTATTTTTTTCTATTAGGTAAAGTAGTGGAAAGGAAGAGAGTGTAAGGTGGAAACAGGGATTTCCCTCACAGCAACAAGCCCTAGTGGTGAACCGCTGCAAGCTCGTTTTCTCCCTGAAAAAGGGATGAACATGATCAGTTATAAGCGGGGAAATCTCGAGATTATCGATCAGTCGACCAAACCTCTCTTTGTGGAACGCTTTGCCGGTTTGGGAGCCATGATTGGGCCCCATTTCCACCATCGTAAACCTGAGGCGATTCCGCGGGTCCCTAATGAAGAGGCCTTCCCTCATATCGCTCTACTGAAAAAGAAAGGGGTAACTGAACCTTTTTCCCATGGCATCGGACGTTATGCTCCTTGGAAAATTGTAGAGGCATCGGATACGAAATTAAAAGCCCAATTAGAGGGCGACGATCAATGGCATGGGGTGAAATTGCGTGATTTGGAGGGGCAAAGTTTTAAGATGACATACCAAGCCATGATGACTCCACAAGGACTTGCTATTCAGCTTTCTTGTGTGAGCGATGCGCCTTCCGTAGTGGGTTTACATACGTATTACGCTCTTCGGGAGGGAAAAGGTAAGGTAATAGCACAGGTGCAAGAGCGCTACAATGATAAGGGCCAGTTTTTACCGATTCCTTCCACGTGGAACTATGAAAAAGATCACACTTTGACTCTTTCTATGGGAGAAGAGGAGATCGATTTTGGTTTTCTCCCTTTTCCACATCGCTTGCATGGAGTGATTCAGCTCGAAACAAGCACGCATCGAGTCGTCGTAAGCTATAATTGCGAGACAGAGGAAAATTCTTTTCAGATTTGGCATCCAAGTGGCCAATCCTTTGTCTGCATCGAGCCCCTCTCGGCAAGGAATCCAAGAGACCTACATGTAACTGGTAGCGAGTTAAGAATACTTATGTCGATAGTATGATGAAACCCTCTTTGCTCTTTCGATGGATTAAAAGCCAACTCTCTCTTTCGAAACCCACTTTAATTTTCTTCCTTTTTTTAACCTATCTCCTTCCTCTTTCGGTTTTTGTTTATGGCGCCACTCTCAAGTATACGCTCCCTCTTTTAGTGGGGGGAGGGCTCTTGCTTGCTTGGTTATTGCATCTGTGGGAAAAAAAACTTCAAGGGGCTGTGCGGGTATTGGTAAAAGCCAAATTTGAGCAGGCGCAGGCCGATCACCTATCCATAGAAACCCATAAACAACAGATTCTGCAGCAACAAATG
>JBIOXR010000149.1:0-28091 GCA_044869735.1 Chlamydiales bacterium | reverse complement strand
GCGGACGGCCCGTATGTTCGTCAATGATGACGATTTTTCCATCTTGGACGATATAATCGACATCGCGTTCCATCAAAAGATGGGCTCGGAAAAGCTGGCGGATATTGTGCGACCTCTCTTTTCTTTTTACATCTTCTTCATTCGCTTTGAGCTTTTCAGATAATTTGTCCTCTGTGGAGAGAGCGGAATTGGCATCGATCTTTGCGTATTCTGCCCCCAAATCGAGCATCACGAAGTCGTGCGCATCGCCTTGTTCAGACCAGGCATGCATCCCCTTGTCGGTCAATTCAAATTCATTGCTCTTCTCATCAACTGTGATAAATAAAGCTGAAAGGAGTTTGGCTTTTTCCTGCTTGTTTGGGTCCGAGTGGAAATAGATATCCCAGCTGTCTATTTCGGCGCGCATATCGGGATGTTCTTTGATACGGCGCAAGATTTTATTATGGGGAGTTCCTTTCGAAACGACCCACAATTTTTTGCACTCTTCTTGGATCTTCTCGTAGACGGCTTTCTCTTTTTTTTCGAGCGGTTGTTCCTCTTCGGAAATGTGGCTTTCAAGCGCTTTCCATGCTTCGGTAGCTAATTTATTACACAAGTCGCGCTGCATCTTTACAACTGCTGCGACCCCGTCTTTGAGCTCGGCGTACATCTGGCGGCTTTGAGTTGAGGGGCCTGAGATGATGAGAGGAGTTCTGGCTTCGTCGATTAAGATCGAATCGACCTCATCGATAATGGCAAAATAAAACCCTCTCTGGACCTGCTCTTCAGAGGAAGAGCTCATCGAATTATCGCGCAGGTAGTCAAATCCGAATTCAGAAGCTGTCCCATACACCACATCCGATTTATACACTTCTCGTCTGAGATGCTGTGGGGTATCGTTGGTCAATACTCCTGTCGTCAACCCCAACCAGCGCAAAATGGATCCAACCCACTGGCTATCGCGCGAGGCGAGGTAATCATTCACCGTAATGAGATGGGCGGGATCACCAGTAAGGGCATTGAGATAAAGGGGCATGGTAGCCGTCAGGGTTTTTCCTTCCCCCGTTTGCATTTCTGCAATAGCCCCCGTATGGAGAGCCACGGCTCCTAAAATCTGCACATCATAGGGAACCATGTCCCATTTTTGATCGTAGCCAGAGACATGGACATCAGTGCCACACAAACGGCGGCAGACGTTTTTTACAGCTCCATAGGCCTCAGGCAGAAGGCTAGAGAGGCTTTCGCCTTCTCGGTACCGATTTTTAAACTCTTCCGTTTTTTTCTTCAGCTCCTCATCGGAGAGTGAGGAATAGAGGGAATCCCATTTGTTGACTTCGGCAACAATTTTCCAGTAACGCCGCAAACTTCTCTGTTGAGAAGTGCCAAAAATTTTTTTAAGAAACCCAAACATACACTAGCTAGCCTGAAGCTACATTATACATCTATTAAGTGAAAAAAACAATCGATCCCTATTTTCTAGGGTTTACCAAAAAACCAGCAGGGGTTTCAGTGTTCAATTTCGCTCTCTGGATCTGTTTGACCTGTCTTGTCATCAAACTCAGAGGGGTCATCATAAGTAAATGGAGAGGCTCTCGATTCTTTGATCTTATCATACACCTTTTTAATGGCTAACCCACATATTAGTGCAAAATCGATCCCTAGAACAAGTAGACCAGTACCTCCAATCGCTGCTGCTGGAATGATCCCCAAAACCTCTATAAAATAAAGTACTAAAGGTGTGCCGATGAGGGCTAGAGCAATGAGGGCCACGACTCCGGCGGTCCCTATAAGCACGCCCCATAATGCGATAGGCGATAGGCAGCCGAGAGAACGCTCCTCGGGTGGCAGATTTAAAGTTACAGTACGGGGTTTTGGTTCAGGAGCAGTTTTCTCCTCTCGTTCAAAAGAAATATTCTCCTCTCTTCGAGAATAGCTATTGTCTACAACGACTGGCGGGAGAGTTCCACTCATGTTTTTTCCTTAGGTGGGATGTAATCATCAAACCTCAAAGTCGAGATTTCGATATCCTTAGATGCATGGCGTTTATATAGATAAAAAGTCATATACCCAAGAAGCCCAGCAATATTCAACGCTCCTAAGAAAACGCCACTACCTCCTATGGCAGTAGCTGGTATCATTTCTAAGATGTGGGTGAAATAGAGAATGAGACCCGCGGCGATTATAGCTGTTGCAACAAAAAAAATAATAGCAGCAAGTGCTATGTAGGGTTTATTCAATTTTACGGAGTCATAATCGCTTCTTTTAGGAGATGCGATTTTCGTCACCTTCGACTTATTTTTAATTTCTACACCAATAAAATTTTCTGAGGAGTCTGTTGTTTTTCTTTTTACTGTAGCGCTCATTTTTCTATTAATATTAAATTTATTCTATATTAATTATAACAAAAACATTATTATAAAGATAGTATAAAAATTATTTTTAAGCAACTAATGTTCTAGGGAGGAGATGGTCTTCAAGGGGAAGGTGTTTTCTTAGGGTGCGTAATACCTCTTGGCGACGGGTGCGAGAAAGGGGGTCTTTATCTAAGGAGAGAAGCTCCTCTTGGATTTGATGCGCTAAGGTAAAATTACCAGCTCTGGCCTCACAGGCGCTTAAAAGCTCCCAGGAGAGGGCATCGGGAAGGAGTTCGAGGGCCTTTTTGGCGATTGCCACTCCTTCTTTGGGGGTTAAAATAGTCAGAAAACCGACTCCATAGAGCCACGCAAGAGCTCTCCAACCATGGGGAAAGGCTGGG
The DNA here is from genome assembly GCA_044869735.1 of Chlamydiales bacterium. GTDB lineage: Bacteria > Chlamydiota > Chlamydiia > Chlamydiales > JAAKFR01 > JBIOXR01. Next base: position 25,357 of record JBIOXR010000149.1, on the reverse strand, counting down.
TAGAGACGGATCATCTCGAAGTAGACCTCCTGGGCGTGTTCCCATTTTTGCTGGCACTCGAGGCTATATCCAAAATAGGAGAGGAGTTCGGGCGAGCGCCCCTCTTTTTCCAGAGTCTCAAAAAAGCACTTTTCGGCTAGACTAAAACGCTTAGTATGGAGGGCACAAATGCCTCCTTGTTTAAGAAGGGCAGGGTTTGCCTCTTTCCACTCCTTATGCGATTGGTAAAGGAGAAGGGCTTTTAAAAAATAACCCTCTTCTTGGTAACAGGCTCCAAGCCCTAGGACTCCTTCTAAGTCTTCTCCTTCTTTTTCAAGCACCAGGCGGAAAAGGTGTGTAGATTTATCCAGTTGCCCTAATTGCCTGTAACAAACGGCTAATTTTTTTTCTAAATAGGGTTGAGAGCCCTTTTTTTGTAGAACCTTTTCGAATAAATCGGCAGCTTCTTGGTAACACCCTTTCTGCTTCAGAGCATCACCACACAGTGACAAGACTTTCTCCTCTTCGGAAGAGAGAATGTAAGGAGCTAAAAGGTCAATGGCTTCTTGATAATTGCCGCAGGAATAATAAGTGAAAGCAAGATCGTACACCTCTTCTTCCTGGCGCAAAGCATTGCGACATCTTTCCATGTGGCTGAGAGCCTCTTGAGGCTTGCCAAGGGCAAGGCAAAGTCTTCCCTGTTCCTGGTGGAAGCGAATATCATCGGGATATTGTTTCAGGCCATAGGCGATGAAACGAGAGGCCTCTTCGAAATGTTGTGTTCCTCGGAGAACCTGGGAGTACAAAATCGAGAGATCGCTCCCTCCGAGGCCATTCTCGTAGAGAGGACGGAGTTCATTTTCTGCCTTTTCCCACTCTTTGAGGGCGATGGCTCTCTCGGCCTTTTTGAGACGCCGTTTGACTGAGCGAGGAGAGAGGCGGCGATATTTGATCCAATCCCTGAAGAAGAGAAATCCCATACCAAGGCCGCAGAGAATGAAAAAGAGCAAAAACACGGAAGGAAAAATTCAAACAATTAAGATCCAAACCAATATCAAATAAACGATTTCTTTAAAAGAGCGTTCTTCCCATGGATTGTCCTAGCTCGCAATAAATCTCAATTTTTTTCTCCACTGCCGTGAGAAGATCTCTATCGAATTCTATTTTACCAGGTTGAAAGAGTAAAAGGATGGCAGAGCCACCAAAAGAGAAGTACCCTTTCTCCTCCCCTTTGCTAACAGGATGGTGAGCTTTGAAGGTCTGATGGATAGAGCCAACATTGGTGGCTCCTACTTCAATGGAGATGACCTTTCCAAAATTCTGCGATACCAATTCTGTCACCATTCGTTTGTTCTTTGAAAAAATATGGATGTTGCGTTTTACAGCTACGGGATTGACCGAATAGAGAGGGCCACGGATGAGACGAGGAGAAGAGGGAAGAGAGGAGAGAGGGAAATGGAAGCGATGGTAGTCGGGGGGAGCTAATCTTGCAATCACGAGGCTCCCTTGGGCATATTCGTTTGCTAATGCACTGTCTTTCAAAAGAGTAAGGAGAGAAAATTTTTCTCCTTTGACGAGGAATCCATCTACGAGATCGATGCGTGGGTAAAAAAGATATCTTCCATCCGCAGGTATAATGGCAACCTCGTCGCCCGAAGTAATGGGCCGGGCCCGGGGTTTTAATTTGCGAGTAAAAAAGGCATCGAAGGACTTAAAGCTCTCTATGGGATCGAGAAATTCACTTGGATTTCCTCCATATTTTTTGATGAAGGGCAAAATTTTCTTTTTTGAGTAGGGAAGTCTTTGTAAAAATCCATAAAAACGGGAGCAGAACGAACAGTGCGCTGAAAAAAAGGCGAGGAGATGGCCAAAGAAGCGACTCACCCACCCATTATTTTCATATAGAAAAGAAAGGAGGTGTTGGCCGTAGACTTGTTCGGTCTTGGTTTCCCCTGTTTTTCTGTCTATAAAATATATGAGCTCTGACACTTATATTATAATACTATTGTTTTTTAATATTTTTGAGATAAAATAGTTTTTTTCCTCCTTTGTTGTCAAAAAAATGAAACTTTCATATCAGCAGACAGATACTATCGCTGCTATTGCCACCCCTTTGGGGGAAGGAGGAATTGCCGTCATCCGTATTTCAGGGGGAGAGGCTCTCGTCATTGCCAACAAAATTTTTTCTGGCCCCCTCCTCTCTTTTAAAAGTCATACCGCTCATTTCGGGACAATAACAGACATTAGAGGGAAGAAAATCGACGACGGGATTGCACTTATCATGAGAGCCCCTCGCTCCTATACGGGGGAAGATACAGTCGAAATCCAATGCCATGGCGGAATGATTGGGACGCGGCTCGTTCTCGAATCGGTAATAGAGGCAGGTGCCCGATTGGCGGGACCCGGAGAATTTACTTTTAGGGCCTTCTGCAACGGCAAAATAGACCTTACTCAAGCAGAAGCTGTCCAGCAGCTAATAGCAGCTCAGAATGAACGTGCGTTTCACATGGCAGGGCAACACCTAGAGGGGAGATTGTCGGCACGCGTAGCCTCTTTTCAAAAAAGAGTGACTGATGTGGCGGCTATTCTAGAAGCTTGGGTCGATTTTCCTGAAGAGGGTCTAGAATTTGCCAGTGAAGAGGAGTTGGTGGAAGATCTAGAGAACATTTATAGAGAGATGGAGGCTCTTCTCCACACCTTCCATGAAGGGAGGAAAGTGAGCGAAGGGATTTCCATTTCAATTATAGGTGCCCCGAACGCAGGGAAATCGTCTCTTCTCAATGCCCTTTTGGGGAAAGAAAGGGCGATCGTCTCTCCCCAGCCTGGAACGACAAGGGATCTCGTAGAAGACGATTTTAGATGGCGAGGGCTCCATTTCCGCTTAATCGACACTGCGGGCATTAGGGAGACAGATGAGCCTATTGAGCGAGAAGGAATACGCCGCTCTCAAGAAGCAGCCAAGCAAGCCGACCTCGTATTTTTCGTGATTGATGCTACCCAACCAGCTCCACCCATGCTCCTCGATCAGGATAAAACTATTTTCATTTGGAATAAAATTGATCTTCCCCATGTTCCTATTGAACCGATCGTTGGTTGTCCCAATGTTACCCTTTCTGCACTACAAAAAAGGGGATTTGATTCTCTTTTTGATGCAGTCGATCGGCTTATTACTGCTCAAAAAACAGCGTCTAAAGAGGAAGTTTTGCTAAGTTCTCTAAGGCACAAAGAAGCTCTTGAGGAAGCTCTGGAGTCCTTGAGAAAGGTATTAGAGGGGTTCGTGGAAAAAACTTCTCCCGAGTTTTTGACTTTTGATCTCCGTTCCACTCTGAGCTCACTCGGAAAAATCATAGGAAAAGATGTTTCAGAAGAGATCCTCTCTTCTATTTTTGCAAAGTTTTGCGTAGGAAAGTGAACAAGAAAGAAAAAGCGGCATTTATTCTCGAAACGCTCCAATTGCTCTATCCCAATCCTCCTATCCCGCTGCTCCACCGCGATCCGTTTACTCTCCTTATTGCCGTCCTCCTCTCAGCTCAATGCACCGATCAAAGAGTCAACCAAGTGACACCTGCCCTTTTTGCCTTAGCCAATACACCTGCTGCGATGAGCCTTCTTCCCGTGGAGACGATCGAAAGAATCATCCGCCCTTGTGGGCTTTCCAAGAGGAAATCAGAGGCGATCTCTTCTCTCTCAAAAATTCTAGTAGAAAACTATGGAGGAGAAGTACCTGACGATCTCGAAGCTCTTGAGAGTCTTCCTGGGGTGGGTCACAAGACTGCTTCAGTTCTCCTTATCCACGCTTTTGGCAAGGAGGCTTTTCCTATAGATACCCATATTGCTCGTTGTGCCAATAGGTGGGGACTCACACGAGAAAAATCGGTCGAAAAAATCGAGCGAGATTTAAAAAAAATATTTCCAAAAGAGACGTGGAATAAGCTACACCTCCAAATCATTACATTTGCCAGGCGGTATTGTCCGGCAAGAGGGCACCATAAAGAAGCATGCCCCATTTGTTCTATATTAGGTTAGACACCCTCTTAAGGGACTTCTTTTTCTTTGCTTTTATATATCAAGAAAATATAGAATGTATTTTATGCTTTACTCTTCTAAAGACACTTTCTTTCTAAAGCCTTCCATGGGCTTCCTAATGTTTATTATCCCTTAGGGGATATAGATTGTTTTTCACTGCCAATCGAAAAAATAAAAAATTAAATTAAGTAAGTTTATGGAATTTTCGTTATTTAGAAAAAAGTTATGGGCCACAGGCCTTGCCATGTTCTCGATGTTTTTTGGAGCTGGTAATATCGTATTTCCCCTCGTAGTAGGTAAGCTTACCCAAGATCAAAATCTCTACGCCGTCTTGGGGATGGTGCTGACTGGAGTCTTAGTGCCCTTAGCTGGATTGTTAGCTATGATCCTCTTTGAAGGGGATACGACGGCATTCTTTCGTCGCATCGGACGCGTTCCGGGGTTTATTCTTTCCCTTCTAATATTGGCTTTGATCGGACCTTTAGCAGGGCTGCCCCGCTGCATAACTATCTCTTTTTCGACTCTCTCGGCGTTTGGTCTTAAATCACTACCGGGTATGAATCTTCCTCTCTTTAGTCTCATTAATTGCATTGTGATCTTTTTATTTACTTTCCGGAGAAAAAGAATTCTCGATCTCTTAGGTTATGTATTAACGCCTCTCCTTCTCCTTTCTTTAGGAGCTATCATCGTTAAAAGCAGTCTTTCGTTCCCAGAGGCTCTTCCTTCTTTCAATTCTTCCTGGGGAGCTTTTACTCAGGGGATTGTCGGTGGTTATAATACCATGGATCTTCTGGCGGCCTTCTTCTTTTCTTCAATCGTGCTCGTTTGTTTAAAAGAGAAGAATCCCGAAAAAGAAAACAAGCCACAACCATCGCTACTAAGCATTGCCCTTGTCGGTAGTATCATCGCGGCGTCTCTGCTTGGCTTTGTCTATCTCAATTTTGCCCATATAGCGGCGAAATATAGCATCGCGCTCGCCAATGTTCCTAATCATGAACTGCTCGGTGCCATAGCGCGATCCATGCTGGGTCCCTATGCAGGGCTTGTTGCGGGAGTCGCGGTCACGTTTGCGTGCCTCACCACAGAGATCGCTCTTGCAGTCATTTTTGCGCAGTTTGTCCAGAAATTTATACCAAAAGTCACCTTTGGAAAATTTAATCCTTCTTATGAATTTTCACTCATCGGGACCCTGCTCATCGCTTTTCTGGTTTCGACTCTGCATTTCGACGGAATATCAACCTATCTCGTTCCTTTTCTACAGCTTTGCTATCCTTCGCTCATTGTTCTGACGGTCTTGAATATTTGTCATAAACTTTTTGGTTTTAAACCGGTTAAATTTCCTGTTTATGGAGTTTTTCTTGTGACGGTTCTCCTCTATTTTGTGATATAGAAGAGAACATGAATCTGGAACGAGCGATTCTAAAACGATTTGAATCGCTTGCGCAAGAAGCTATCCAGAAAGGGTTTGTCAGGACCATTGAATTTTCAGGGCCGACCTATCAGATCGAAGTTTTTGATCGGGATTTGCAGGAAAGTTATTGGCCTTTTTTACAATTCAACGGCAAAGGGAAGCTCAAGGATGCTTTTTGCTCTTGCGATCAGATGACAGAGAAAGAAGGGTGCGTGCATCTTGCAGCAGCGCTCTTAAAGGTGTATGGGAAGGAGCATCGCCCCCTTCACATCCGTTTCGAGAAAAGCTTATGGAATGCACTCGGCAGACTTCTCGCCGATACTTTGGGCTATGACTCCTCTTCTCTTGTGAAAAGGGGAAAAGGCCACTACTTGAAGCTTCCTTTCTTTGAGATTAAAGCGAAAAACCCCCAAGCCAAGGAAACCCTCTCCCATTTTATTGAGCATCGGAGGAAAGAGTCCGAGGAGAATTCGTTAAAATTCTCGAGCCTTTCGCTCGAGGAAATAACCCATTGGCGTGAAGGTAGAGCCTCTTTTGAGCTTCTCTATGAACTCTCTTTTTGGTCAGATATTGCTAAGTGGCTCTTCCTGTTTCAAGAAAATGGATTAGTGCCGTCCGTCTCTTTTCTCTATCTCAATTCTCCTCTTCCCGTTGGAATTAAAGCAGTTTTAAAAGGAGAGGTGGAACTATCCGTGCGATTTGATTCCCCAGGTCTTATCACTTTAATCGAGCCACTAACGACAGTCGTTTCTCCTTTGCCTCTTTTCCGCGCTGAAGATGAGGCCATCCGCTCGATTCGCTTTGATCCTGAAAGAATGAGTTTTCAGATTGAAAAAACAGAAAAAAGAAGCAAACAAGTCTCTAAAGATAGAATACCCTTAGGGCCTTACGATTTTATTCCAAAAGTGGGTTTTTTTGAGAGAAAATCCAGACTTCCTCTCGAATTTCCCATGGTCGAAAAGGAGCAAGTGGAACCATTCCTCATGGAACATCTCGATCTCATTAAAAAACATCTGGTGGACTATAAAATCCATGAAAAAAAGAGAAGGATGCACTATAGCCTTTATTTTGATGAAAACTGGGCTCTGCATATCAAGGGCTATCTGTTTGATAGAGATGAATCTCCCGCTCAACTTTTCGGTTCTTTCGCTTTTGTAGAAGGCAAAGGCTTCTATCTTTTGGAAGGGGTTGCATTTTCAGAAGCCTCTATCGTTATTCCTCCCCTTGAAGTTTCTCAATTTGTGAATGAACATCGCACATTTTTTAATGAACAAGAAGGTTTTGAAACGCATCTATTTGCTCTTGAAACCTCATTGCTCTATGAAGTGACTCCTGGACAAAACCTCCGGTTTTTCAATCCTCTTTTAAAAGAGGGGCAAAGAGGGCAAGACTTCGGTGATTGGATCTATTTGAAAGGAGAGGGATTTTTCTCCAAAAGAAAGATAGGATCTAGTTTAAAAGTCGAGGCATCTCTTGAAATTGCAAGAGAGCTCGTCCCCTTTTTTATCGAGACTCATAAAGAAGAGCTTGAAAGCGTCAATGGATTTTATGCCTCTCAATCTCCTTTGAATAAGCGAGGATTGAATGTGGCATTAAATGAACGGGGAGAAATCGTTGTCTCTCCTCAATATGTTCCATTGGAAGAATACCGATCGGCTGCTCTCTCCTTTTTTGGCGACTATGTTTATATCCCAGGTGAAGGGTTTTACCTTCTTCCACTAGAGCACCATCTTCCGGAGCGTTTTTCTCGTGCCGTAGTGATAGATAAAGAACTCGTACCTTATTTCTTAAGACATGAATTTGGGGGGATCAAAGCCAAAACACTTTTTATCGATCCCCGTTTGCATCCGGTGGGTCAATTCGAACTGGAAGTAGAATCGTTGAAGAAAAAAGAAGAGGGGGGTTTTGAAGGTAAGATATTTTACCGAACAGAGGGTGGCAAAATTTCCCTTGCGGCCCTTAAAAAGGCGATGTCGCAAAAAAAGGATTTTCTCTTTTTGGAAAAGGGAATCATAGACCTCGAAGACGAACGACTCCGCTGGATTCATAGACTAAAAGGGGCCACTTCATCAGAAACTGGAACAGTGGAATTTTCACCCATAGAATGGATGCGTCTTTTAGTGAGCGAAAGGCTTTTTCTACCTCCCGATGAAACTCCCGAAATAATAAAAACAAAGGCACTCCTCGAGGAATTACGGGAATTCAAAACACCAGATCCCCCTAATTATAGCGATCTCCAAAGCGAGCTGCGCGCGTACCAGCAAAAAGGAGTGGAGTGGCTATGGTTTCTCTATACCAATGGCCTTGCAGGATTATTATGCGATGAAATGGGCCTTGGAAAAACCCATCAAGCTTTGGGTCTGATCGCGTCTATTGCGAGCAAAAAACAAAAGGGGCTTTTCTTGGTCATTTGCCCTACATCTGTCATCTATCACTGGGAGGATAAATTTAATCGCTTTCTTCCCTCCCTTCCCGTCAGAACCTTCCATAGGTACAAAAGGTCCTTAAAAAAGCTCCCCAAAAAAGGGATTGTTCTCACCTCCTATGGAGTCGTCCGCTCTGAAAAAGAGGCTCTTCAAGAGCTCGATTTTGAACTTGCCATATTCGATGAGATTCAGGTAGCTAAAAATCCTCATAGCCGGATCCACAGTGCCTTGGCCTCTTTAAAGGCAAAGATGCGCTTAGGATTAACAGGAACCCCGATCGAGAATAATCTCCACGAAATTAAAGCTCTTTTCGATCTCGTTCTGCCGACTTTCTTTCCACCGGAAAAAACTTATAAGGAGATGTTTGTCCTACCTATTGAGAGAGAGGGAAGCGATGAAAAAAAAGAGCTTCTCCGCTCTCTTATCCATCCCTTCATGCTCCGCCGTAGAAAAAAAGAAGTGCTCGAAGAGTTGCCCGATAAAACGGTGGAAAAAGGATATTGCGAGCTCTCCGTGGAACAACAAGAGCTCTATGCGGGGGTTTTAAAACAAGGGCGCGAGGGAATTATAAAAGAACTTCAAGAAGAGAAGGGGGGAGGGCTCCCCTATGTCCATATATTTGCATTGATCTCTCACCTCAAACAAATATGTGACCACCCTGCCCTTTTTTTCAAAGACCCACAAAATTATAAAAAATATGGTTCGGGAAAATGGGATCTCTTCGTTGAATTACTCGATGAGGTACGAGAAAGCGAACAAAAGGTTGTGGTCTTTTCCCAGTATCTTCAGATGCTCGATATTATTGCTCTTTACGTAAAAGAAAAAGGCTGGGGGTATGCCATGCTGAAAGGAGATACAGTAAACCGTGGGGCAGAAGTTGCCCGTTTCCAAGAAGATCCCTCTTGCGTTGTCTTCATTGGATCTCTTGGAGCTGCAGGCGTTGGCATCGACCTCACCGCCGCCAATCAAGTCATTCTCTATGACCGGTGGTGGAATCCCGCTCGCGAAAACCAGGCCATTGACCGCGTCCATCGCATTGGGCAGAAATGGGGTGTTCAAGTATTTAAACTCATCACGAAAAACACCATTGAAGAACGGATCGACCAACTCGTCGAAAAAAAGCAAAAACTTTTCGAAGAGATCATCTCCGCCGACGACCAACAAGTCGTAAAAAGCCTCAGCCTAAATGAGCTTCTTTCTCTGCTTTCTATGTAGTTGATCCGAGGTATTTTTTTCTTTGAGGTCGAATTTAAGAGGGGCGCCGGCGAAAGGGAAGGCTTGGCGGAATTGATTGATCAAGTAGCGGTTGTAGGCTTCTTGCAGGAGTTTGGATTGATTGATAAAAAGGGTAAATGTCGGCGGAGCCGATTTGGTTTGGGTGAGATAGTAGACGCGCAGGCGCTTGCCTTGGAGCATGGGAGGATGGTTGATCTGAAGAGTCCGTTCGAGGAATTTATTGAGCTGAGGAGTGGGAATGCGATGGTGGAGCGCTTCTTGCACTTGACCGATGGCAGAGAAAAGTTTGGTGCAATTTCTCCCCGTCTTAGCTGAAATCGCAAGGACAGGGCAGTGCGCCAGGAAAGCATTTTCATCTCTAATAGCCTTGAGGCAATGCTCCATGCGGATATTCTCAATGAGATCCCATTTATTTAATACGAGGATACACCCTTTGCCTTCAGCTTCGATGAGGTTGGCGATCTTTTTTTCATAAGAGGTCACACCGTCCTTAGCATCGAGGATGAGGAGGCAAATATCGGCTCTTGCGATAGCCCCTTCGGTGCGCAAATTGGCAAAATGGTCGAGGGAATTCTCTTTAGTTTTTTTTCTTTTCAGGCCTGCCGTATCAATAAGAAGGTGCTCTTTCCCCTCTACGGTAAAAGGGATGTCGATGCAATCTCGCGTCGTTCCTGCCATGGGGCTGACAATGCATCGCTCCTCAGAAAGAAGGGTGTTAACCAATGTCGACTTCCCGACGTTGGGCCTTCCGACAATCGCTACTTTAGTTACCTCTTTTGCACTTTCCGCTATTACTTCTTTCGCAATGGGGAGCATGGAGACTGCTTTATCGAGAAATTCTTCGATGTGCATGCCATGCACTGCCGAAAGGGAAACAAAATTTGAAACTCCAAGAGAATAGAAGGCATGTTTATTTTCTTGGAAGGAGACCAGATCGCATTTGTTAATAGCTAGTAGAAAAGGCTTTTTGGTCTTTTGGCACAATCTGCAAATTTCGATGTCGAGCAATGTAGGGCCTACTTCACCATCGACGACCAAGACGAGTAAGTCGGCCTCTTCTAGAGCCCGTTTGGATTGTTCGATGATTTGGGGTGCCAACTTCTCTTTTGAATGGGGGTCGATTCCTCCTGTATCAATGAAGATGAGGGGCTTACCATTGTGGTCTATTTCGGCGTATAGTCGATCGCGAGTCACCCCTTCGATTGCATCGACAATCGAAAACCTCTTTCCCACCAGCCTGTTAAAAAGGGCCGATTTGCCAACGTTAGGTCGTCCGAGGAGAGCTATTTTATTTTTCTTCATGCGTTTTTTGATAATTTAGAGATAAATATTATTAAATTTCTGAATAAAAAAGAATTGGAATAATTCATCCCGTGTAAGAGTGTGTTCATAAAACAGGAAATAAAGAGATTTTTGATGGTTTTTTTTGCCTGGCTTGATTAGTTTTTCGAGTGACATAGTTGAGAAACTAGGCCGAGAAAAGCTGATCAAGCGGGCAAAAAAAGACGCAAAAAGCGCTATTTCAGGGTTTATGAACACACTCTAATATAAAATTGATTATGAGAAACGGCTATGTGACGCTCTTTCCTTTTTGGTACGATCTTCAAAATTATACTACCTCTTTTTTCCGTAGAGATATTTTTTCGGCTTTCTCGGTAGCTCTTATGGCTCTTCCCCAATCGATGGCCTATGCCTTTGTAGCAGAACTTCCCACTTCTGCAGGAATCTTTTCAGCTATATTTGGCACTATTTTCACGGCCAGTTTTGGAGCTTCTAAATTTTTAATCTCTGGTCCTAGCAATGTCGTGGCTATCTTAATCCAATCGGGAACAGCAGAAATATTGTCTACTTTTTACAAAAATGCTGTTGGCCCTGAGAAGGAGGCTTTGGCTTTGGGCATTGTCCTCCAACTCACCTTTCTCATTGGAATTTTCCAAATTTTAGGAGGATTGCTCAGGTTAGGGCGCGTCACTCAATTTGCCAGCCGCCCCGTTGTGGTGGGCTATATTGCTGGCGCGGCGGTTACGATCTTCGTGACCCAGGCATTTTATTTTTTTGGGATAGGAGAAATGGAAGAGGCGGCGTCTACTTATAAACAAGGTTGGTTTTTGCTCTCCCATTTGGGCTCTCTTCATCTTCCTTCTACGTTTCTTGCCATCGGTTCTTTGCTTCTTTTGATCTATCTATATTGGAAATTCCCTAGAATTCCCTATGCCGTGATTGTCCTTGCATGCGCTGCGATCGTAGTTTTTGCACTCCAGCAGGGAAGGTTGAAGACCCCTTACTATGAGATCCCAGCGGGAGCAAGGGTGAGTCAGGTTCTCTTATTAGAAGAAGTGGCTCCGTTAACTAGAGAACTTCCCCATGTGCGCCTACCTCCCTTTGATTGGCATTTATTCACAAAATTGATTCCCTTTGCCTTTGCCATCACATTACTTTCGGTTTTTGAGGCGACGGTGATAGGCAGATCTTATGCCAAAGCAAGCGAACATCCCTATTCCGACAACCAGGAACTCTATGGTTTGGGGATGAGCAATTTCCTCTCCTCGTTTCTTGGAGCAATGCCAAGCTCGGCGAGTTTTTCCAGAAGCGCACTCAATGTTACCACCGGAGCAAAAACTCGCTTTTCAGCGATCATGAGTGGACTCATCGTACTCTTGATCATTATTGCCTTTGGCTCCTATGTGACCAAAATTCCCCTTCCAGCCCTTGCAGCACTCATGTTTTTAACAGCTTTTACAATGATCAATTACACACATCTCTTACTATGCCTTAAGGCAAGTAAAACCGATGCGTTTGTCGTTTTGATCACTTTTTTAGCCAGCATGATTTTCAGCCTCGATGTCGCTCTTTACGTCGGCGTTGCTCTCTCCATCGGGTTTTATCTGAAGCAAGCCGCTGTTCCTCTCCTCATCGAGTATACATTTAACCCCGCAGGGAAATTGCGGCCACTCGAAGAAGAAGACAAGCGGCTCGATCCGCGCATTTGCATCGTTCATGCTGAAGGAGAGCTTTTTTTTGGCGCTGCCGAACTCTTTCAGACCAAACTCAAAGAAATTGCCGAAGATCCCCAGGTAAAAGTGATTATTTTGCAGATGATGAATGCGAGGAGAATCGACGCTTCGGTCTGCCTTGCTCTCATGCAGCTCAACGAAGCTCTCAACAAGGAGGGCAAAGTACTCCTTGCCAGCGGCGTCACCAAAGAAGTCGGCGATGTTTTCCGCAAATCGGGCCTCCTCAAAGCTATGGGAGGCGACCATTTTTTCCCCGCCAATGAGCGCATCCCTGCCGAACCCACCCGCCACGCCTACCAATACGCCAAAGCCATCGTCGAAGCAGAGTGAATCACCCAGAATGCCCCACAACTGGCCAAGGGCCAGTAAGTGCGCATTTCTTGCGCATTTCTTGCGCATTTTGCCGACTATGTCGGCTGTGGGGCTTGAGGGAAATCTGGGATAGATAACATTTGGTAAAAAAACGTATTTCTGCTACGATAAAATAAACCCTGGATAGGTCGAAGGCTGACGTCGTCAGAGATGGTTGTAGATCGATTGGGGTTCTTTTTTTTCTAACGGTTCATTGAGAAATCAACCGGCTTTATAAAAAAGCCGTTGAGGAAGTTAGGCTAGCTAAAGCACAGAAAGAAAAAAGACGGAAGCCATCGATAGCCTAACCTCGTCGATCTAAAATCCATTTTTGGATTGCCGCAGCTGCCTATTGCACAAGGCACTAGGTAGCAGACTCAGTCAGCTTTCTCAACGTTATTTCTAACAAATTGCCTTGGGAATAGATATTGAGAAGATAAGATCTTTCTTTTGAATTCTGCTCTAAAATAGATTTCACTTCTTGCGATCGGGGTTTTCCTACAAATTGAATTGGGTGAATATCCTCAAAGATAGATTGTGCATTATCAGGATATACAGACACAGACTCAAGATAGACTTCTTCGCAAAGAAGCGGGGGCTTAAATTTCCACATTAGATCCCGCCTATAGTAGTGCATTGAACTTTCGGCTCCATACCCCAGTAATATACCCAGCAGGCCTTCGTGAAAGTTGATCACTTCAGATAGAGATTGTTTTTTATTGATTTCAGATAAGAATTTCTCAGCGTTAAGATCAATAGAAAGCTCGTTTTCAAAAATTCCAGAATTAGCTGAAATGGTTTTTAATAGATTTTTTCTACTTATGAAATAAATTGGATGAATATTGTCGTCGCCCCTAACATGAGCTTCTTCTAATATTAAATAATTTGGATGAGGAAATAGATGTTCATACTTGTTCCAGACTTCCCATCCTCTTTTGATTGAAAAATTATCAAATCTCATGAGCAAATTTCCTAGAGGAGGGTTAATGAAATACCCAGACAAACAAACAGGCTTGCTACCAAATAGCACATATCCTAAACCGTCTGTTCTGATTAATTTATCGAAAAACTTTTCTAAAAAAAGACGTTCTTTTTGCGGGATGCGCTCAATTTGGATTTGAACATTCTGGCTCAGGTAAATATCTCCTTGGACTTCACTTGAGCCAGTCGCATGAAAAAAATAAATCAAAAATAGAAGTAAGCTAAAAAATTTCACGCAATTTAATATACGGATCCACAAATCCAACAAACTAGCTGCCATGGGGGATTTGGATGCCCGTTTACACATGTCCACCAAAAGCCCGTATATGGAACATAAAATCCATTTTCATCTTGGCATATTTGTGATACCTGGTATAGATTTCCGGATAACTCAATAAAAATAGCCCCCACATCCACGTGGATTTGTTGAGTTTGCACATAAACTCTGGCTTGCTGTGGGATATCTGATTTTTCAATCCTACTTCCATGATACGTTTCATTTGGATTTGCATGAGCAAAAGATATGCAGCTTAACATCCCCAAAAATAAAACGAGAAAGACCTTCATTTTCATATTTACTCCGAGTTAAAATTTTAGCCAAAGAATGGCATGCCTCTGAGTGTACGTATTAAAAATTTAAAGACACCATAAAGAAATTATTTTTAATTACCACTTTTCTTCGCCGAGGCCATCGTCTATAGTTCCCTCCCAATCTTTCATTCACAAGTTTTAGTCTTGAGTGAATTAATTCCCTATTTTACGAGAGAAATTTTCTTCGTTGCGTTATTTGCTGGTGAAGACTTGTCATAGGCATTAATCATTTCAGAAGAGGAGAGCCCTGTCACGTGAGGTAATTTTTGACCATTTGACTTCTCCAAAAAGGCCTAGTTTTTCTTTCTCTAACTTTAAAACGATGCCTTCGTATTGAGGAACTCCCACAAGAACTCCTCCATAAAAATCGGAATAGAATTTCCCATTTTTCTCTGATTCATCGCAGTAGAGAATGTATTCTTGTTCCATCAAAAAATAACCGATAGAAAGGAGAAAAAGGGTATCTAAGCATATTTTTTTTAGCAAATTGTAATAATTACGGATGGCAGCTCTGCTCCGGGAGGTCGTTCGTGCGTACTTTTGAAGTGTACTGACGATTGGAAATGCTCCACAACTGGCCAAAGGCCAGTAAGTGCATTTCTTGCGCATTTTGCCGACTACGTCGGCTGTGGGGCTTAGTGTAACAGTTGGCGCTAGCTCTCTTGTTTATCTTACGGGGTCGTGTTTGAGGGTGCGGGTTTCGAGGGCGATGGTGTTGTAGTACCACGGGTCGTGATTTTCGCGCAGAAGGCGGTCGCAGCCGAGGCAAATGCCTTGTAGGATGCCATACTTTTGGATGGCAAGGAGAGTATATTGCGAGCTGGATGGGTAGTAGCTACTGCGTGGCCCATCGATGGGCGAAATGAACACTTGGAAAAAGCGGATCATCGATTGACAGGCTTTATTTGGAAAAGAGTAAGAGGGATTTTCTGAAGGTGTGATAGTGGTTACTAAGTCGCTATCTTTTCCCCATGGTTCATTTCCATTTTCTGAGTAGAGAGAATTTTTTCCGAACAAAAGTACGGGGAGAAAAATAAAGGTAATTAACACAATCTTAACCATAAAGAATTGGACGATTAATGACGAAAGCTTGAGAATAGCAAGAGGATCTAGAAAACGCAATTTCTAAGCGTTAAAGTTTCACATCTCATTTATGCTTAACGAGTTTCTCAAGCAATTCGCTAAAGAATATTGGGAAGGAGAAGATCGATTTACTAAGGAAGCCGGAAGTTATAATTTGACTTTTGGTAAAGATCTCTCCATTACAATAAAAGAAATGCCAAATAAAGGACTTGCTTTTCTGGGCGAGGTAGCTCCTTTACCTCTCGGAAGAGTCGAAGAATATTTACTTAAAATAATGGAGGCAAATCTTTTTGGAAAAGAAACTGGAGAAAATGTCCTCGCTCTTTCATCCGATGGGAAACAAGTAATTTTGACACGCTCTTTTTATGAATCTATTACTTATCCCCTATTCCGCGAGACTATCGAAGATTTTCTTAACTATCTGGAAAGCTGGAAGATTGATACTATTGCCTTCACAGGAGGAAAATAGGTAATGGGAGCCGAGCTTTTTGCCGAAGAGGGCGTACTGAAGGGAATCGTTCTCGTTCTCGAAGGCAATGATGAATGGGTAGTGGGGCGTGATCCCGATCTTTCGTCGATTATCTTAGAAGATCCTAAAGTCTCTCGAAAGCACCTCCGAGTGAAAAAATCGGAAGAAGGTTTTCTCATCGAAAACCTCAGCGATACAAACCCCGTCGAAGTCAATGATCTTCCCATCCTTAAACCCTATTTTCTTCAAGAGGGTGATAGATTAAAAATCGGAAGTACTTATTTCCGTTTTTATCACGAGGGACATCCTGAAGCTCCTCAAGAGCGACTTGAAGACATCGTTCGCGAAACCATCTACCGCCCTGAAGAAGAGGGAGTGCCATCTCCTGCAGGAACAAAGATAGATCTTTCTCTACCATCGCGATTTATCCTTAAAGTCATCGCCGGTCCCAACACAGGTGCTGAATTTTCCTTAGAAGAGGGTAAAGAATACCTGATCGGTACGGATACTTTAGCGTGCGATATCGTTTTTTATGATTTAAGCGTTTCAAAAGAACACGCACGTCTAGAAGTAACAAAAGAGGGGAGAATCTCGATCGAAGATCTAGCAAGCCGCAACGGGGTTGTCATCGATAGGAAGAGAATTGGAGTGAGAACCTCGGTCCCTCCCAATACCGTAGTGGCTTTAGGCACTTCCGCTTTTTTTATTGTCGATAGGGAAGCACCTCTTGAAACGATCACTCCTCCTCTGCCTCCACTCCCCTCTATAGAGGAGAAAGAGGAGTTCATTGAAGAGGAAATTCCCTCTCTCAAGGAAGAAAAGAGAGAGATGGCTTTAGCAAAAAAAATTCCCCTCCCTCCTGCTGCTGCGTTGTTGATTGCCATTATCTCTTCTCTTGCAGTGTTGATGGCCATAGGCCTGATTTCCCTTTTTAAAACGAAAGAAGTAGTGGTTGCTCCAATAAATTACTTACAAGAAATTCAATCCGCAGTGAGAAATTTCTCGGGAGTGAAATTTACTTACAATCCCACGACGAGACAACTCTTTCTCGTCGGGCATGTCGCTACAGGAGTTGAGAAGAGCGAATTGCTCTATAATCTCCGCGGCCTTCCCTTTTTAAGCAGCGTGGAAGACAATGTCGTTATCGATGAATCGGTCTGGCAAGAGATGAATATTCTCCTTTCCAAACAACCTGGGTGGAAAGGGGTCACGATGCATTCTCCTGCTCCAGGTGAATTTGTTTTAACCGGATATCTCAGAACGACAGAGGAATTCACTGCACTCATCGATTACATGAATTACCATTTTGCTTATCTTGGAAATTTGCAGTACCTCGTCGTTGTGGAAGAAATGGTCCTCGACCAAGTGCATGCGCTTTTGGTGCAAGACGGTTTTGAAGACGTCACTCCTACCTTTGCCAATGGAATTTTAATTCTCAGTGGATACATCAGCGCTAAATCGACCGATCAGTTTACGCAGCTATTAACGCATATTTCCGATGTACAGGGTGTAAGAGAAGTAAGAAACTATGTTGTAGGCATTTCCCCTGAACAAGCGGTCGTCGATCTCAATGAAAGACTACCCGGGCAATTTGAAATCACAGGTTTTTCAAAACATTGCGGCGTAAATATCAATGTCGTCATCAATGGAAGGATATATAGCCGTGGTGAGATAATCGAAGGCGGTTTTATGATCACAAGTATTCAACCAAGAGTCATTTTTCTCGAAAGAGAGGGGTTGAAATATAAGATCGAATATTCTAAGTAAGTTTGAAGGAGTAAAGTTATGTTTGATAAAAACAAGGGCAAAAAGAAAACGCCCGAGATTAAATTCGATATGGAAAATGATCTAAGTGATCCTGTGAAATTAAGAAAATCTCAAGAAGAAATTGCAACCAAAATACAAAAACTTAAAAACCTGCTTCGCCAGGGTGAAAATAAAAAAACATTTGATCAGACACAAGCTGTATTAACAGGGATGCTTGCAGCGCAAAAAGTAATTAATCGTATCAATCGGAGATAAAATATGGACGCGGACGGAGATATTTCTTTTAATTTCAATCAAATGCTGCAAGGACTGCAAAAATATACAGATGCAGTCAAACAGCAGCTCTCACAACTCGAGAGTGCAACCGGAGGTACTGTTAAGCTGGGAGTGATGTTCAAATTGCAATATCGCATGCAACTTCTCTCTCAATATACGGAAGCTGTCTCTAACGTATTAACAGCCGTAAACCAGGAGATGGTGGGTATGGCTCGTGCAACCAAAGGACAGTAATCAATTACATAGGGTAAGAGAAAAGTTATGGCAACACTTGATGAATTCAAAAAAGAAATTCCCTTTCTTGTCGAGGCAGGCTTGCTCGCGATCAAACAAGGGGATGAACAGAGTGCAAAAGCGATCTTCGACGCAGTCGAAATTCTAGATCCGCAAACGACTCTGAAAAAAATGGGCTATGGGATTATAGCCATGCAAAAAATGGATACTCAGCAAGCGGAAAAATATTTTAAGCAAGTGCTCGAGAAAGAACCAGAGAACTATCGTGCCCAAGCTTTTCTAGGACTTGTGTATATTTTAATTGTGACAGAGGGGAAAACCACGGACAAAAAGAAGTTAATGGATCACCTTAAAAAGGGGACGGAACTTGCACAGAATGTAATTAATAAAAGCGACTCTCCAACGACCAAAAATCTTGCTCAATCGGTCCTCGATTGGGAACAGCAAATTCAGGAGAAAGCAGCCGGCACAGGAGGAAGATAGATGACAACACCTTCGTCCCCTATTGGGCCTACACAACCTCCTGAAAGAGGGCGTCCTGGACTTGGAAGTGGCGAAGAGGCGCAGCCTCGTCCTTTCTCCCTTCCACCTGAGGCGCCACCGAAAGAGCTTCAAGCAGTGCCTACTGAAGGCAAGCCAACCCCAATGGAGGCTATGAAAATATCTGAAGGTGATGCACGGGCAAAACAACAACAGCTCACTCCTGATCAACTTCAAGATAGGATGAGGAAGTTAAATGAACAGCTCGGCTCAGTGAAAACGAAACTTCAAAATCCCACCATTGCAAAAACCCTCACGCCCGACCATCACCTCGCTCTTACAAAGACCGTCGACCGGCTAGGGACTGATATCCGAACGATTGCAAAAAATACTAATGGGGAGTTTGTAATGCCGACGAAAAGCAAGGCACAAGGCGCTTTGGAATATGTCACGAACTTTATCGATGGGAGCCAAAATCAGTTGCGGAATGCCATTCAATATGTCGGGCAATTAAAAAATCCAACATATGCCCAGATGCTCTCCTTGCAATATTCAGTGCAAAGAGCAACCCAAAAGGGGGAGTTGCTCTCTTCGATCATCGGAGCTTCGACCTCTGCGATAAAAGGCATATTATCAACTCAATTGGGATAAGCTGTGGGTGGAACCGAATACGAAAAACTCATTGCCAGCTTAGAGGAAGTTGAAGTAGCTCCCGTGATGGGACGCATCACCGAAGTTGTCGGGATGCTCATCAAGGCGGTGGTTCCTCAGGTAAAGATTGGGGAAGTGTGCCTCATCAAAAGAGGCAAAGAGGAGCCTCTTCTTACGGAAGTCGTCGGATTCACCCAAGAAGAAGTTTTTCTTTCTCCCCTAGGCGAAATGAGTGGCATTGGCCCCTCTTCAGAAGTGATTCCCACCCGACTTTCCCTTCATATTAAAGTGGGAAAAAATCTACTTGGAAGGGTTTTGAATGCCCTTGGTGAACCCATTGACACGCACGAGAAAGGTCCATTAGTTCTCGATGAACTTTACCCCATTTTCCGCTCTCCTCCCGACCCCTTGAAGCGCACTCCCATTGCCGAACCAATTTCGGTAGGGGTCCGATGCATCGATACTCTTCTCACATGCGGTAGGGGGCAACGCATTGGGATTTTTTCGGGCGCTGGTGTAGGTAAATCGACTCTTCTTGGAATGATTGCCCGCAATGCCGAAGCCGATGTCAACGTCATCAGTCTCGTAGGCGAAAGAGGGCGTGAGGTGCGCGAATTTATTGAGAGAGATCTAGGCGAAGAAGGAGCGAAACGGTCGGTAGTCATCGTCTCGACTTCAGATCAGGCTTCACAACTTCGCCTCAACGCCGCTTATGTGGGGACAGCGATCGCTGAGTATTATCGTGACCAAGGGAAAAATGTCATCTTGATGATGGACTCGGTAACCCGTTTCGCTCGTGCTCTGAGAGAAGTGGGCCTTGCCGCAGGGGAGCCACCCGCTCGTGCGGGATATACTCCGTCGGTATTTTCGACTCTTCCACGTTTGCTTGAGCGATCGGGGAATTCCGATGTCGGCTCGATCACTGCCTTTTATACGGTTCTCGTAGCAGGAGATGACCTTAATGAACCTGTGGCAGATGAAGTTCGTTCGATTCTTGATGGTCATATTGTTCTATCTCAAGCTCTTGCGCAAGCTTATCACTATCCTCCTATCGACGTTCTTGCTTCGATTAGCCGATTGTTTCCGATCATCACGACTCAAGAGCAACAGAGGATAGCAGGAAGGGCTCGAGAAGTGTTGGCAAACCACAAAAAAATTGAAATGCTTCTTAGAATAGGGGAATATAAGCGGGGATCAGATAAAAATGCCGATTATGCCATCGATCATATTGGCCCCCTAAACCGCTTTTTGCAGCAGCGGATAGAAGAACGATCCTCGATGAAAGAAAGCCTGCAACAAATAAAAGGTATTTTTAAATAGGATTTCGCCTCCATGGCAGAGCCGAAGTACCCGCTGGAGCAACTTTTAAGCGTCAAGAGAGATAGGGTAGAAAAAAGCGAGAAGGTTTTACAAGAGAAAAAGCGAGCTCTTGAAATTGAAGAGGAGAAACTTGCTCGTTTAGAAAAAGAGAGAGACAAAGTGTTAAACCATCAGAAAGATAAAATGGCACAGCTTCGCAAATCCCTAGACGAAGGAACAACGAGTCCCAAAATCCAGCAAATGAAAGTCTACCTCGAGGTGGTGAAAGAAAAGCTGACAAAAGCGAAAGAAAAAGTAGATGAGCAAAAAAAGCACGTAACTAATGCCAAAAAGGCAGTGGACGAAGCCAGAGCTGATCTTCAAAGGAAAAAAATAGAAGAAGAGAAGATCAAAATGCATAAAGAGGAATGGCGTAAAGAAGTGAACCGGGAATTGGGGATTAAAGAGGCCAAAGACCACGACGAGATCGGGTCTGCGATGTACGAGACTCGCAGAAGAAAAAAAAGAGGTGAAGAATGACGACAGTACCACCCGCAGGAGCCCCAGGAGGCCCTTCAAAAAGTGAAAAAAGCGATGAACCTTCTCACAAGAAGAAAGCTAAAAAATCGTTCTCTTTACCAAAAGTGCATGGAAAAGAAGAGAAGGAACCGCAAAAAAAATTAGAAAAAAAAGAAGAAGGCGTGGGTGAAAAAGGAATAGGCCCGCAAATGCAAGGTGCTGGAACCCCACAGAAGTCTGAAGGGGCGGCGGGCGTCTCTAAAGTTAATGATATTATTGTCAAAGTCATCTCCGATTTATACAGCGGCACTTTGGGTTCGAAGCAAATTACAAGTATGAATCTCAAGGCTACTAGTGACCTACCCACAGCTTTCCAAGGCACATCCCTCACGATTGTCCAAACTCAAGCAGGGTTGGTCGTAAATTTTAGCAACTTTAACACGACCAAACAAATGGCCGACGCCATCACTCTCGTTCAGCAAAATCAGCAGCAACTTGCCGAATTAGTACGTGTCTTGTCGGCGAAAAACATATCGATAGCAGAATTTCAAGTGGGCAATACCGTCATTGCCCTGCCAAAGACAGAAACGACTGGAGGCCTCAATCTCACTCCTTTGCGAGCAGGAGAAACGGAAGAGACAAGATTTCGTAGGAGGGAAGGAGGAGAAGAGAGAGGAGGAGGCGGAGAACAGCAAAGGGAACCGGGAGAGCGTAGATAGCTATGTCAGTCAGACCTTATGATTGGATTGAAACTATCGATCAGGCAATTTTAGACCTCGAAGAAAAGCCGCAGTTTGGCTCGGTTTCTTTTCCTTGGGAAGAATTCACTGCTGCACTTCGAGAGGGTTTAGAAATCACCGATCTATCTCTCTCTTCTCAAGAAAAGGGATGGGTGTCGATGAGTCCTTTAGAGGGCATTTCTCGTCCAAATATTTTTTCCACTCTTTATTGCCCTCCCTTAAGTTCTCCGGTCTATTTTGTCATATCTCAGCAAGATATTCAAAAATTGTTGGTAACTCTTTGCGAGGAAGAGGAGGGGAGCGCCTCTTTAATAGAAAGCAGTTATGCAGAGGGATTTTTTCGTTATTTTTCCATGCTTGCGATGGAAGCTCTCTCTCAAACAAAATTTGCTTCGCCTTTGACATTTCGACTAGGAGATTTAAGTGCTAAGGGATCCCCTAATGAACTCAAAGGAAATTTTTTCATCATCGACATTACGCTATCTCTCAAAGGCAAATCTTTTTGGGGGCGACTTTTGATTCCTGAAAATTTTCGCAGGGAATGGAAAAGCTATTTCGCATCGCAACCAATTTCACAAGCTCCTTCGGGGTGGAAAACGAAAATACCTTTGGAAGTGGCTTTGGAAGCTGGAGAAACCCTTCTTTCCTTATCAGAGTGGAAAAGATGTTCTTCTGGCGATTTTATCATTTTGGATCGTTGTTTGATCGATCCCGATACACTTAAAGGGAAAATTGTCCTCTCACTAGCAGGTAAGCCACTTTTTCGCGGCAAAATAACCCCTGAGGGGGTAAAGTTATACGAATATCCCGTTTTTCAGGAGGTAGAGGAAATGAATAAACATTTTGATGATGAAGAAGAGGATGAAGATCTTTACGGCGATTTAGACGAAGACGAAGAGGAAGAGGAGGAGGAAGAAGAAGACGACGACGACGATGACAACGACGACGAGGACGAAGATGAGGATGAGGATGAAGACGAAGAAGAATTCGATGAGGAATTTGAAGAAGGCGAATTTGAAGAAGAAGAACCAGAGGGTATTGCTCCAGTAGAACATAAAGGGGAAGCAAAAGCTTCCTCTAAAAAGGAGCAAGAAAAACCCACTCTCCCTTCTCTTAAAGAAGTTCCCATCCGCCTCACAGTGGAAGTAGGAAGAATTCGAATGAATGCAGAGGAATTAATGCAATTGGCCCCTGGGAATCTCTTACAACTTAACGTGGGCCCCGAACAAGGCGTCGATCTCGTGATCAACGGAAAAAAAATAGGGCGAGGAGAGCTAGTGAGGATGGGAGATCTGTTGGGAGTACGCATCCTCCAACTCTGAGTTTGAGTTACAGAGGCTGAATGTCAGCAGAAGATACATATAAAACACCCACTCTTGTGGATCTGCCTTCTACCAAAGAGCAGAAACCCTCTTTGCCTCCTCCTACGTACATAGCAAATTATAGAATTGAAAGCGTTTTGAACAAAGGAGGGATGAGCCTTCTCTATCTCGGCATTCATCCCGAGACGGGTCAGCCGATTACCATTAAAGTTCTCTCTTCAAAATTTGTGAACCATCTAGAGATGGTGGAACGATTTATGAAAGAAGCAGAGATCATTGAAATCACAAATCATCCTAACATCGTCAAAATCTACGGTTATGGCAAATGGGAAGGTGGAGTCTACATTGCCATGGAATTTATCCAAGGCATTTCCTTGCGAGAGCTTATCTTACAACAGGCTCTTCCCTTACGAAGAGCGCTTGAGATAGTCTTACAGATTGCCCATGCTCTTACCCACCTCCATGCTCATGGAATTATCCATCGCGATTTAAAACCAGAAAATATCTTGTTAACAGCACAAGGAGGCATAAAAGTCGTCGATTTCGGCATCGCACAGCTCCATTCGGAAGAAAAAAATGAAAAAGGAGAAAAGATTTTCATTGGCACTCCTGCCTACATGAGTCCTGAACAAAGGGAAAATCCGAACAAGGCCTCGTTTTCTACCGATATTTATTCTCTTGCTCTCATCACTTATGAACTTGTCTTAGGGCAGCTCTCCTATGGAACAGTCCATCTTGCTCTCATGCCCAAGGGTCTGCAGAAAATCCTAGCTAAAGCGTTAAAACCAAATCCGGCAGATAGGTATGAAGACATCGTCGATTTTATCAAAGATATCTCCCTTTATCTCACATCGGATGAGTTAAAAAAAGAGATGCGAGGGAGCGACTATTTGGGAGAAGTCACAGAGAGTTTGAAGATGGCGCAAACTCTGGTCATCCCTTCTGCCCCTCCCACCTGGCCTAGAATCGAACTTGCTATCCGATCCAATGCAACTTCAGCCATTTCTTCTCTTTACTACGATTTTTTTCAACCCCGAGAGGGGACCTATGTCGTAGTTATGGGAGAAGCATTCCGCGGCGGGGTAGAGGGGCTCATCTCCATCGCTCTTTTGCGGGGAATGGTGCGTTCTTTGGCATCGGAAGTGACTCAAGGAAGAGATCTCATCATCAAAGTGAATAAGCAGATCATCGAAGATAGATCGGATATCTCGTTTTCTTTTTCTTATCTCACGCTTGTTCCTGGAGAAGAACGATTTTCTTATATCTCCTGCGGCTACAGCCCTCTTTGGTTAGTACCATTGGGAATTGAAACCCCTCGAAGGATTTTAGCAGAAAATGTTGCCATTGGCATTTTAGAAGATATGGATGTCATTGAGGTGAATGCCAATTGGAATGTAGGTGACCATATTCTTTTACATGCCTTTCAGGCGGGACTTGCAAAAAGCAGCGAAGAGGTAGTAAGAGATGAAGAGGCTCTTGCAAAAGCAATGACGGAAAATTTAACATTACCTCTTCAAACTCAAATAGATGCGATTTTCCGCAAGGCCGCACCTTCTCAACCGCGTGCATTGAGCGAAAGGGGTGTGACTCTGATCGGAATACGAAGGCAAATCTAACACATTTTTTTTGAAGATTTCGAAGAGGAAAAAAAAAGAAAATGAAGAGTATTTCACTTTTTCTTTTCCCTGTGCTAGATCGAGAGAAATGAGTATAATGCGCAATAACTATCCTCTATAGAAAAATGGTTCCGGCTCACCGAAAAATGGGAAGATTGTTCGCTCTCGCTTTTCTAAGTTACGCAACGACGCTCTCTGCTATCGAACTCTCCACTGGTGATTTTAATCATATCGCTGAAAAATACCTCGAAAATCCTAGTATCATCACCCCAGCTCTGCCAGAAACGACTCCGACAGAGAAAGGTAAGGATGAAGAGAAGAAGATCATCTCTTCTTTCTTCTCTTCGGGAAAACAAAATGACCAACTCCCCCTCGAGGCTTTCCCTAAAGACCCACTGGTGGAACCAGAACCGCTTATTTGTGAAGAAGGGTATACGGTGAACTTCGAAGATGTCTCTGTCATGCAGCTTCTTCGCTTTATCAGCCAAATATCTAACACTAATTTCATTTTTAACAATCAAGATCTCAATTTCAATATCACCATTGTTTCGGAAGAGCCCACGACTGCCGAAGATCTAAATGCGGCTCTTCTTCAAATTTTGCGCATGCATGGGCTCTCCGTCGTCCAGCAAGGGAACAATGTCTTGATCTACCGGGATGAAGAGCTCCTCTCGCGCGTAGCCGTCGTGGTGACCGACCAAAACGCAAAAGATATCCCTTTTGTTCCTATCATGACGCGCGTTTTTAAGCTCTACAACCTCTCTGCTGAAGGGGTAGCGAACATTATTAAGCCCCTTTTGTCTAAAGATGCCATCGTGGAGATTTCAGCTGAGAGCCAACACGTCATCGTCTCTGATATCAGCGCCAATGTGCAAAAAATTGGCGA
>JBIOXR010000148.1:0-5508 GCA_044869735.1 Chlamydiales bacterium | reverse complement strand
GTCATGCGAGGGAAAATGTTTTCGTGGTGAGGAGTAAGTTTAAAGGAAATATTTTTAAAACAACTATCTCCTTCTAACCACTTCATATAAGTTTTTATAATTTCTACCCTTCCGCTTAACTGGGCATTGATCCCCTCAGAAGAGATGTAAATCCGTCCCGTGGCGTCTTTTCCTTCAAAAAAATTCTTGTGCTTTAAAACCTCTGCCTGAGGTTCTTCAAGTGGAGTAAAACAATAGAACGTTAAAACGAGATATTCTTTTGTCATTGGCGCTAGAAAGCATAAGAAAAAAGAGAAATAATGATAAGCCTCTTTTTATGCCAGATCCTTTTTTCTTACAGGCTTGTGTAAAATTGGCAGGAGAGATATGATTTCTTGGCAATAATCTCGGAGTTAAGCATGGCACGCTACACAGGTCCAAAAAATCGAATCGCCCGACGTTTTGGGGCCAATATCTTTGGCAAGGCACGCAATCCTTTAGTGCGAAAACCCAATCCTCCTGGTCAACATGGAGCGAGGAGAAAGAAAAAATCGGACTACGGCATGCAGTTAGATGAAAAGCAAAAACTCAAAGCTGTGTATGGGATGCTCTCCGAAAAGCAACTCGTCCTCGCTTATAAAAAGTCGAACCATGCCAAAGGAAATACTGCCAAACTCTTCATGCAGCGACTCGAATGCCGTTTAGATAATGTCGTTTACCGCCTCAAGTTCGCTCCGACTATTTTTGCCGCTCAGCAACTCGTTGCCCATGGCCATGTGCTTGTAAATGGGAAAAAAGTTAATCGCCGCTCTTTCTTTGTCCTACCCGGTATGGAAATCTCCATCCATGAGAAATCGAGAAAAATGAAAATCATCGGCGATACTCTCGAAACCGCCGGCAGAAATGTTCCCGATTATTTCTCTCTCGACAAGGAGAATTTTGCAGGAACTCTGACTATGGTTCCTGAAATCGAACAGATCGAAGGCTTTCTCTCCCTTCCTATCAATATTCCCGTCGTCTGCGAGTTTTTAGCCCATAGAACTTAAGAGGGTAGAAAGAACTTCTTTATTCTATTAGGGAAAAGTTCAAAAAAGGCTTCGAGACGAAGAAAATAGGCCGCAACGAAAAATCCGCAGCCAAATAGCAAAGATTTTCCCACAAAAAGGAGAAGTTGTCCCTCTAAATTAGCAGGTAAAACGCGCCAAGTGAAGAGTGTGGTCAAAACTCCTCCAGATACGGAGGAGATCACTACCTTTACCAAATGAAGTTTGTCAAAAATATTCTCCTTATTTTTTAGAAAAGCGAAAAGCAGAAGTAGATTAAAGAGAGAAGCTAGGGAAGTCGCAATCGCGATACTCGTCGATCCCCAATGAAATACGAACACAAATAGGGCATTGAGAACCCCATTGAGCCCTACGGTATAGAGCGTTGCAAAAGCAGGGAGTCGGTAATTTTTCTCGGCATAAAAAGCGCTACTGGCTACTAATACCATCGACATCGGCAATAGGCCCAGAGAATAAGCAACTAAACAAGAGCAAGTCTCTAAAGTGGCATCGAGAGAAAAGGCGCCCCTCCTGTATACGAGATTGACAATTGAGGGACCGAGAAATCCAATAAAAGCTGTGGCGGGGATCATAAAAAGGACCAATCGGTTGATCGAGAAACGGAGAAGAGAACAAAAACGCTCTACCGATCCCTCTTCCATCGCTCGAGAAAGAGGAGGAAGTAGGGCATTGGTAATACCTACGCCAAAGAGTGCCAGAGGCAATTGTTGCAGCCGCAATGCATACCAAAGATAAGCGGGCCCATTCGAATCGGCAAAACGGGCAAAAAGAGAGTCGAGAGCGCTATTGATTTGCGTCGCTGTTACACCGATGAAACTGAGAAAAATCGGTTGGAAGAGAGAAAAAAGAGCTCTCCAACTCTCGCGATGATTGCCCTTTTCAAAGGCTCCGCGTTGTTTTCGCACGCTAAGAGCGGTCATGGCCCATTGAGCAACAAATGCTCCTGTAACCCCCACCGCTAACCAATAGAGAGGATGAGCCGCGTGTACTTTCCAAAGAAAAAGAGCTGCCCCTATCCAAAGAATGTTGACTAAACTAGGGGCAATGCTGGGTAATAAGTAAGAATTCTCACAGTTGAGAAAAGCAGAATTCAATGCATAGAGAGAAATAAAGAGGGCTACGGGGAGGAGGATCATGGAAAGAAAAATGACCTCTTTATTCCCAGGGGAGAGTTCAGTAGTCAAGTTAACGGTACCCAAGATGAGTTCCAAACCGATGACGAGGGCTAAAAGAATAAAGGTAAAAGTGTGGGAGAGGTGATAGAAAAAACGGATTCCCTTTTCCCTCTCCTCTTTTTTGAGCGATTCGAAATGGGGAATAAAGGCAACATTGAGTGCTCCTTCTCCAAAAATGCGACGAAAAAGATGGGCGAAGCGAAAGGCCATCCAAAACGCGGCAACTTCTCCTCCTACCCCAAAGGCTGCGGCCATAATAACTTCGCGCGCAAGGCCGGTTAGGCGACTAACCGAGGTGCCCAAGAGAAATTTTAAAAATGAAGAGGAGAGGGAGCGTGAAGAGTCGCGGTTCATAGACCAAGAGAGCCACAAAACTCCTAACTTGTCAAGATCGAAGGAGTTTGGTAATTTAGTAAACTAAATTTTCGCAAAAATGAAAACAACGCCCCCTGAAGAGCTTCTCATTGGAGCACATACATCGGCAGCAGGAGGGGCCTATCATGCCCTTCTCGAAGGAAAATCGATCGGCGCTACCACTATTCAGTTTTTCACCGCTAACCAAAAACAATGGGCAGGCAAACCACTCACTGAATCGGGCATTGCTCTTTTTGAATCGACGTTAGAAGAGACGGGGCTAGAACAAATCATGAGCCACGCAGGCTACCTTATCAATCTAGGCTCCCCCAATCCAGAAAATTTACATAAAAGTCGAAAAGCTTTTTTAGAAGAAATCGAAAGGTGTTTGGCTCTTAATCTCACTTACCTCAATTTTCATCCAGGAGCTGCTCTCGGTAGACCCATGGAAGAGTGTCTCGATCGGATTGTCGAGAGCATTCTGCTCTTCGAAAATTACTTTGTGGACGACTCTCTAAGACTTCTTCTCGAAACCACTGCAGGTCAAGGCACCCAAGTAGGGCGCACTTTCGAAGAGATCGGCTATATGTTTCACAAACTAAAAAAGAGAGTTCCCATAGGAGTTTGCATCGACACCTGCCATATTTTTGTCGCCGGTTACGATATCCGGAAAGAAGAGGGGTGGATGCGCACTCTTGAGGCCTTCGACCGCAGTATCGGATTGGAAAATCTCTATGCTTTTCATCTCAATGACTCAGTGAAACCCTTGGGATCGCGAAGTGATCGGCATGCACCCATCGGTGAAGGAGAAATTGGGCGCGATTCGTTCCGCTTCTTGATGCATTACCATAAAACGAGGGAGATTCCTAAATATCTCGAAACCCCTGGAGGGGTAGAGATGTGGGATAAAGAAATTTGGATGCTACGCGAATTTGCTAGGGAGAAAAAATGAGGTCAAAAATCAAAGAGGTATTTTCCAAAGGAAAATCGCTCGTCGGGAAAAAAATACACGTGCAAGGATGGATACGAACTATCCGTGCACAGAAGAGCTTTGCATTTATCGAAGTCAACGATGGCTCTACTTTGGCCAATCTTCAAGTCATTGTCGACCCCCTAGAAGCCGAAAAAGTGACTACTGGTGCTTCTGTCGACGTGGTAGGAGAAATTGTCGAAAGCCCAGGTGCTAAACAACCCATCGAGCTCAAATCGGAAACAATGACTGTGCTAGGAGCGTGCGATCCCACTTCCTATGTGTTGCAAAAAAAAAGGCACTCTTTCGAATTCTTGCGCACTATCGCGCACCTCCGTCCTCGTACTAACACATTTGGAGCGGTAATGCGCGTGAGAAACGCCCTTGCTTTTGCCGTTCACCAATTCTTCCAAGAGAGGGGATTTTACTATATCCACACTCCCATCATCACCTCTTCAGACTGTGAAGGAGGCGGAGAACTTTTTCGAGTCACCACCCTCGATCCAGAAACACCCTCTTCTAAGGAAGCGCAAGAATTCTTTGGCAAAATTGCCTACCTCACGGTATCGGGTCAGCTCAATGGCGAAGCGTATGCCTCGGCTCTCTCCGACATTTACACATTTGGCCCCACCTTTCGAGCCGAAAACTCCCATACCTCGCGCCATTTGGCCGAATTTTGGATGATCGAACCTGAAATGGCGTTTGCCGATCTCGACGCTGATATCGTTCTTGCAAGGGAGTTTTTAAAGTACCTCTTTTCTTCTCTTCTTGAGAAATGCCCTGACGATCTCGCTTTTTTTGACCAGTTTATCGAAAAAGGAGTCGTGGAGAAGCTCCAAAAGGTGGTAGAGATGCCCTTTGAGGATATCACTTATACCGATGCCATAGCGATTTTGGAAAAAAGTGGAGAAAAATTTACTTTTCCCGTCCGCTGGGGATCTGATCTCCAATCGGAACACGAGCGCTATTTGGCCGAGCGCCATTTCAAAAGCCCTTTGGTGATCCGGAATTTCCCCAAAGAGATTAAAGCATTTTATATGCGCGACAATGACGACGGCAAAACGGTGGCCGCCATGGATGTGCTCGTTCCGGGCGTAGGAGAGATCATCGGGGGCAGTCAAAGGGAAGATCGCTTGCCCATTCTCGAGGCTAAGATGGAAAAAGCAGGATTGGGGAAAAAACAGTACGACTGGTATCTCGACCTACGAAGATACGGTTCAGTTCCCCATAGCGGGTTTGGGGCAGGTTTTGAACGACTGATTCAATTTGCAACTGGAATGGAAAACATCCGGGATGTCATTCCCTTTCCTCGAGTACCGGGCAGTCTGGAATATTAACCTGAGTTTTGGGTTTTTCTCCCTCATCCTCAAGGCTTTTTATGGCTTAGATTTCGCTTTTCTGCTCGGCCATAACTCTTCGCTATGGCCTTCGCAGAAAATCAAAATCTAATCTCATAAAAATCACTTGATTATGAGGAAGACAACCCAAAACTCAGGTTATTAAGTCAGTTCGCCAGCAGCTTTGTTGATCTCTGTTTGGATAAGATCTTTCTTCTCTTGGAATTGGTCAATGTTATTTTGTAATTGCTCCCAAACAGGACTACCAGGGACGAGTAGCGATTGAACAGCTTTAAAACCAGCAATGATTTCACTATCCTTTTGATATTGTTGAGCTTCTGCCTGAATATTCCCTAAGATGGCTTTGTCCGCTGCAGACAAAGGCGTATTCTGGAGGCGTTGGATTTCTGCATTTAAGGTAGCTAAATTTGCATTCGAAGGATGGTCCAAAAAATTTGAAATGTCGTTATTTAATTCTGCAAAAGGATTGTCGGACGAAGGCGGCACCGGCGGTACTCCCCCTCCTCCTGAAACTCCCGAAATAGATCCCATAGTGCCCCCTTATTTTTCCCTATATAGTCGATTCTAATTGAAAAGGCGCATTTTGACCAACGCGAAAGCTCCCGGGA
>JBIOXR010000147.1:0-27280 GCA_044869735.1 Chlamydiales bacterium | reverse complement strand
ACTTTGTAGGAGCCATCTCTATTTCTGACTATGCTTTTTCCCTCTTTTTCTCCTGCAATCGCTGGCTCATAACTCATTTCGTAAACGGGGATAAAAGAATCTTCTGGTCCTGTGGGTAAAAAGATTTTATCGACGCGGTAGTGTTTTTTTTCCGCTTCTCCAAATCCTGTGTGATTGAGAATAAAATCTTTATTCTCACCGGAGAAGGAGGTGAGGAGAATATTCTCAGCATGTGTAGAAATTTCGTTTTTGTAGCGGGGTGTTAAGACTTTGGTTAGTAAAGGAGGTAATGCAAACCCATACTTCTGTTTGCTTTTTTTGATAAAGCACTTTCCTTGCACATGTCTATTGTCAAAAGTGTAGGAAGCATTTAAAGAGTTTGATGAGGAAAACTTAGTAGACCCATCCATTGGCCTTCCTTCGATGTAAAGAGTGGCATAGATGTACCGCTCCTTAGGGTCTAAGCTATCGATGCGGATGAGATGGGTGGAGTCGTAATAGTATTTTAAGACTTTTCCACTGGGAAGAATCTCTTTTTGTAAGAGAAACCCTCCACTCGAATTACAGCGGTAAATATATGTCGTCCCCTCGGGAGTAGTAATTTTAATATCTCCGTTCTCCAAAACAAGTTTTGTATTTCTTATATCGGCTTTGGCGCTGGGGGTATCCTTGGGGCCTAAATTATTTATGGCATAGGTGTTTAATATAGAAAAATTGGCGTAGCTAAGATCGTAATCGGCGCCATTGGGGGAGACCCAGCGGATCTCTTTTTTTTTGGAATTGACGAGCACTCTAATGTGGGGAAAAAACTTCCATCCTTCGTAATTGCGACGGATAAACTCGTATCTTATATAACTATCAGCGTCATTGTGTTTGTGAAAGAGAAATGGCATGTGGGGAGCCACATAGATGCGATCTAAGGAAATCTCTTGGGCTCCTTTCACTACGAAGTCGTTTTCTCGTAGGCAAGGAGTCCCACTAGAGGGGCTTACTATGCCACCGATGAGTTCCTCTTCATCGGTTAAAATAGAGGCCATTTGGTCAGGAGTGAAAAGGGAAGGGTCTTCTTCGTCTCCATGGAGGGAAACAAAAAAGGGAGCGAGCAGCAAAGTGAGTAAGAGTCTAAGTTTCATAAAACACCGTAAGTGGATGCTTTAGGTTTATCAAAACTTAATTATTTATTAACAGGAGAATTATTTAGTGAGTATTTCGTAACCGCTGTCGGTGATGAGGAGGGTGTGTTCCCATTGAGCGCTTGCTCTGCCGTCGCGCGTGCGCGCTTCCCACTTGTTAATGGGATCGATGACTCCCTCGGGGACACCGGCATTGATCATGGGTTCAATAGTGAAGGTCATCCCCGGAGCTAAGGGAATCTTGAGATTGTTGCGATGGTGGGGGATCTGCGGTGGTTCGTGAAAATCAACGCCTATCCCATGTCCTACAAATTGGTAGACCACAGAACATCCATGCTCTTGCGCATGCGATTCGATGGCCTCGCCTATTTCGCAAATTAACACGCCTGGCTTCAAGATCTTGATTGCTTTATGGAGACACTCGTGCGATACTTCCATCACTAACCTTTTTTCAGTAGAAATGGGGCCAATGGCTACCATGCCACTCGTATCGCCATAATAACCCTCTAGCATAGGAGAGACATCGATGTTGAGGATATCTCCTCGCTTCAATGGTACATCGTTGGGGATGCCATGGCAAATCACTTCATTGAGTGAAGTGCAGATGCTTTTGGGGTAAGGAGGCTCGCCATAATGCAACGGGGCGGCAATCGCTCCTGCATCGCGATGGAGTTGTTCAGCAAGAGTGTTGAGTTCGTTGGTGGTAACCCCTTCCTTTGCGTGTAAGGAAAGCTCTTTTAAAAGAGCAGCAGCGAGTTTGCATGCACGCCTTATTCCTTCGATTTCCTTATCGGTTTTGAGACGTATCTGATATTTTTTAAAATAGACTTCAGTTAAGTCTTCTTTTGAAGAGGGAGGAAGGAGAGGATAATGGCATTTCTTCCACTTTTTTCCACTGCCGCAAAAACAAAGATCGTTTCGTTCCATGAGTTTTTAGTAGTATACCCTTTTCAAAAAGAGACCATGAGGCGGTGCAGTAACGCCGGCGAGAGGGCGTTTCTTTGAAGCCAGAATCTCAGCGGTTTGATGTGGTGCAAATACTCCTAACCCGACGCCTACGAGAAAACCTGCAATATTTCTCGCCATCCTAAATAGAAAAGCATTCGCCCTCATTTCTATACGCACTCTTTTCTCTGACAAAGGGATGATTCGCAATGACAACATGGTTCGAATGTTATGTGCCGATGGATTTTTTTTTCTATTGCAAAACGCACTAAAATCATGAGTTCCGAGCAGGTATTTTGCCCCATCGCCCATTTTTTTTAAATCGAGCGATGCAAATATATGCCAATGGTCGCGGCGATACTTTGGCAAGGCGATAGGATGGTTGAGAATAAGATAATGGTACTCTTTTGAAAGTGCATCTAGGGTAGGATGGAAGGAGAGAGGAGCTCTTTTTGCATCGAGTAAGCGGATCGCAGATGGAAGGAGAGAGTTAGCGCTTAGGAGGAGTTTTTCGAAAGAGGGAGGTCTTTTCTCAAGAAAAAAGTTTACAACTTGCCCCTCCGCATGGACTGCCCGATCGGTACGACTAGCAGCTTGAAGAACGATTTTTTCTTGCAGGATTTTTTCTAATACTTTTTTTAATTCTTCTTCAATACTTGGCCCAAGGGAAGTCTGTTGCCATCCATAAAATTCGGATCCATCGTAGGCGATGAGCAATTTGATGTTATGCCTCATGCTGCAAAGGCCTTTTGAAGACCTCCTAAACCCATCTGAAGGCCTAGTAAGACCAGGATAAAACCAATGAGCTTCTCCATAGCACCAAGCCCTTTGTCGCCGATCAACCGTTTAAGAGTGATAGAGAGGAGAAGAAAAGGAATCGTGAGCAGCCATGCGACAAAAATAGCAGTTAAGAGAGAGAGCTTTTTCCCGGGTAACATAGCTCCATAAAGGGAGATCATGGCTAAAATCCCAGGTCCTGCAATCGCAGGGATGGCCAATGGGACAATGAAGGGTTCTTGAGGAGGGAGATGATTTTCATCTTTTTTTTTCTTGGGAAAGATGAGTTTAAGAGCAATTAGAAACAGAAGAATGCCCCCTGCAATTTCTAACGAGGTTTGATCGATGTTCAAAACTCTGTAAATAGCTTTGCCAAAAAAAAGGAAAATAATCATGGCAATAAGAGCAATAAAGCTTTCCCGGTAAATGATTTTTTTTTGGTGGGAAGGCTCAAACTTGCGGAGCAACGAAGCAAAAATAGGAACGTTGCCGATCGGATCGAGGATCATAAAAAATAGGAAAATCGTTTTTATCCAAAAGGAGAAAGATGTATCCATAGCCTACTCAATTTTAAGGCAACCACGGAATCCATGGAGAAACATTTGGACCGCGATCAATGCTAAGATCAGTCCCATGAGTCTTTGACAAGCTAATAAGCCTTTATCTTTAATTAGACTATGAATAGGGCGAGAGAGGAGAAGGATGATGCCTGAGGCAAACCAAGCAACGACGACCGCCGAAATAACGCGGAAGTTGCTCTGCTGTTCTAAAGAATAAATCATGATGGCTGCTAGAAGAGAGGGTCCAGCAATAAGAGGAATGGCAATCGGAACGATAAAGGGTTCCGTACCGGGTGTAATATGATTGGTGTCTTCTTCTTGGGGGAATATCAGTCGAATAGCGATGAGGAAAATGATAATCCCTCCTGAAACTTCTACCGTTGTTTTGGAAAGACCTAACAGAGTGAGGAGCCATTGGCCGATATAAGTAAAGGCGATCATCACTAGAAGAGCGATGAGCAATTCGCGCACTCCAATCCAGAGTTGTCTTTTGACAGGTAAGGGGGAGACATAATTGAGATAGACGGGGATGGCTCCCAAAGCATCCATCACAAAAAAAAGAGTAAAAACGATAGTAGAAAACGAGCTCATGAAGATTAGCTTCAGTGTACCTGAAATTTCCTTTCTTTCCACCTTGAAAACATCCTTGCAGCTTCTTTAGACTAATAATTCATCAGGGGGGAATGTATGGAGCAGACATCTCAGGACAAGAACTCTTTTATCTTACAACCCTATCAGGGAAAATTTTCTTCCATTCTCATTTTTGGCCCTCCCGGCTCGGGAAAAGGGACATTGGGAAAATTTTTAGCCAACGCAGGGAGCCAATTCCATCTCTCTTCAGGCGATATTTTTCGTTCGCTCGCTTCATATTCCCCCGCAGGTAAACTCTACTATGCCTATGCAAGCAAAGGTCATTTATTGCCCGATGAGGCGACGATTGAAATCTGGAAGCACTATGTCCATGGCTTGATTGCGACTAATCGATATTTCCCTGAATGCCAAGATCTTTTATTAGATGGTATCCCAAGAACTTATAAACAAGCAGAGATGATGTCCGACCTCATTACTGTTCGGCATATCATCTTGCTGGAAATAAATAACACCAAAGAGCTCCTCAAACGGATGCAGCATCGAGCGCGCGTGGAAGGACGCATGGATGATGTGGATCCGTCGGTTCTCACTACTCGCCTCGAACTTTATGAAAAACAGACTAAATCGCTCCTCACCTTCTATCCCAACCACTTGATTTCCAAAGTAAACGCCGATCAACGCCCCCTCGAGGTCTTAAAAGACGTCCTCGTGCGCCTCTCCCACCTCCTCTCCCGCGGCCCCAACCACACCCACGACAAACACCCATAAATTGCCTCGCATGTAATGCGAGACGGCGGGGTGAGAAATTTCATTTCTGGCCCCCATCAATGGGCAGGCCAATAAGTATTGCGCTGAGCTTATACGTCAATTGAATCGACTATAAGATTTATCTTAAGGATTAAACAAAAAGGTATGAGGATGTATTATTGCTTATCTTGCATTTGGCTCAATTTTTTTGAGAACTTTTTTATGTCTTTTTCTAAATTTCATGAATTCATCCCAAAATCTTACCTCTATTTGCGCAATGGTTACAAATTTTCGACATTCAAAAAAGATTTGTTGGCTGGACTTACTGTAGGGATTATTGCACTTCCTCTCGCAATGGCTTTTGCCATTGCCTCAGGTGTAGATCCTGAGCGAGGTCTTTATACTGCAATCATTGCAGGTTTTTTGATCTCAGCATTAGGTGGCAGTCGCGTCCAGATTGGTGGTCCTACTGGAGCTTTTGTTATCATCATCTATGGGATTGTGCAGAGAACCGGATATAGTGGTCTTTGCATGTCCATGTTGATTGCAGCTCTCATCCTTATTCTTTTAGGTATTTTTCGTATTGGTTCTTGGATCAAATATGTTCCCAATCCTCTGATTACTGGTTTTACTACTGGCATTGCAGTGATCATTTTCTCAACCCAGATTAAGGATTTTTTTGGATTGCACATGGAAACGCCGCCAGCTGAATTTATTGAAAAATGGATATCTTATTTCAAGGCTTTTCCTACTTTTGATCCTGTCACTTTGTCTCTTGCATTAGGAACTTTAGGAATCATTTTATTGATTCGTCGTTTTGCCCCATGGCTTCCTTGGGGAATCAGTGCCATCGTACTTGCAACAGCGATTTATCTATTGTTTCATCTGCCTGTAGAAACGATCCAGTCGCGTTTTGGTGAAATTCCACGAAGTTTACCCCTCCCCTCCATTCCATGCTTTTCCATTCCGGGTGACAAATTTAAAGAAATATTTATCGATGGAATTACCATAGCGTTTCTTGGGGCTATCGAATCGCTTCTTTCTGCTGTTATCGGGGACGGCATGATCGGAGGCAGACATCGTTCTAACTGTGAGTTGGTTGCTCAAGGAATCGCTAATTTTGGCGCGGTTATTTTCGGCGGAATTCCAGCAACAGGCGCTATTGCCAGGACGGCCGCCAATGTTAAAACAGGTGCTCAAACTCCAATTGCTGGGATGATCCATGCATTAGTTTTATTTCTTATCCTCTTTTATCTGGCTCCTATTGTAAGCCAAATCCCTTTAGCTGCCCTTTCCGCTGTCTTGGTCATGGTTTCCTGGAATATGAGTGAAATGGGTCATTTTACTCGTCTCCTAAAAGCTCCTCAGAGTGATCGACTCGTTCTTTTAACCGCATTCCTTTTGACCGTATTTGTCGATATCACGGTTGCTATCTCTGTGGGGATGATCCTGGCAAGCTTCCTTTTTATGAAACGTATGAGTCAAATGTCAAAAGCTGTCTCTTTATCGCAAATCTTCCAGGAAAGCGCAGTTGATTTTCCTGAGAAAATGGATCCCAATGATATCTCTAAAAAAGTAGTGCCTCGAGGAGTTGAAGTCTATGAAATTCAAGGTCCATTATTCTTTGGAGCTGCCAATATGCTTAGGGATCTTTTAAACAATATAACAACTACGCCAAAAGTGTTCATCCTTCGAATGCGTTTCGTGCCTATGATTGATGCCTCTGGCATGTATGGAATCGAAGAGTTTCATAATCAATGCAAAAAAAAGAATATCGTGCTTTTCCTGTCTGGAGTGCACGGGCAAACCAAGCAAGATCTTAAAAAATTTAAGCTTTCAGAAACAATCGGCGAACAAAAAATTTTCCCGAATATTGATGGTGCATTAGCAAAAGCAGAAGAAATAGTTTCTCTGGAATCAGTGAAATCAACGTGATGTGCAGCAGCTTTCTAAACTTTCCCCTTCTGTCGAAGCTTTTTGTTGGAGTAAAGATCTTTGTCGGCGGTTTCGAGGAGCTCTTCGATAGGTGTGGGATGGGAGGGGTCGTAGAAAGAAAGGCCGAGGGTGAAGGAGAGATTGTAGGAATGGGTTTTGTGTTTATTGTAGGTGCGTAGGATTTCGTAGAGATGGTAACGGAGTTCGTTGCCCCCTTCTTTGGTTGTCCCCAGGGCAACAGCTGCAAACTCATCTCCTCCGAGGCGGCAAAGAATATCGGAGTGACGAAACGCTTGGCGCAAACACTCCGCAGCACGCGTCAACGCATTGTCTCCTTCTTGATGGCCAAAATTGTCATTAATCTCTTTAAGAGAATCGAGATCGATAAAAAAAAGCGAAAACCCTCTTTTAGAGCGGTTGGCGAGTTCGATTTGTTGTTCGATCAAAGTGATAAAGCCTCGGCGGTTATAGAGGTGGGTGAGGTCATCCGTGAAGGTTTGCATGCGCAATTTCATTTGAAGCTGATGTCTTTCTATGGCGTGGCGAATCGTACGATCGAGGAGTTGCTTTTTTAATTCTCCTCTAAAAAGAACATCTTGAGCCCCTTGGCGTATCATTTCCACACCCTCCTCTTCTTCAGTAGCTCCCACAATGATGATAAGGGGAATTTTCTCGGCAGCTTTTTTTAAGGCTTGTAGCGTCTCTACCCCTTTGCTATCGGGAAGTGCAAGACTTGAAACGATAAGATCAAAGGAGCGCACGGGGATCAAAAGGAGGGCTTGCTTTAGTGTTTCTACATGTGAGATCTCATAAGTAATGCCATTGACTTCCTTTCTCTTTTGGAGAAGCTTTTGAAAAGAAGCAGTATCTTTTTCATTATCATCGATGAGAAGAAGAACGATCGATTTATGATTCACGAAAGGCTTTTTTATGAATTTATATTCTTGTTTTTTGATACTTGAAAAATCTATTTATAGGGAAGGTAGAGGATGAAATGTCATGGCAAGAGTAGAAAAAGATGCTCTCGGCGAAGTCGAAGTCGATGAAAATGCTTACTATGGGGCGCAAACCCAGAGAAGCTTAAATCTTTTTACGATAGGGCATGAAAGGATGCCCAATAAGTTGATAGGCGCTTATGGGGTGATCAAAAAGGCAGCAGCCGAGGTCAACGCTGCATTAGGCAAGCTCTCTCAAGAGAAAGCGCGCCTAATTGTTCAAGCCTCGGAAGAGGTGATTGCAGGGAAATGGGCATCTCACTTTCCCCTCACGATTTGGCAAACCGGGAGTGGCACACAGACCAATATGAATGTCAATGAAGTCATTGCCAACCGTGCTAACGAACTCGCAGGAGAAGCTCGAGGAAGTAAACACCCCATCCATCCCAATGACGATGTCAATATGAGCCAATCCTCGAATGACACCTTTCCCACGGCTATGCACATGGCAGCAGTTGAAGAAATCTACTACCATCTTCTCCCTAATATTCAAAAACTAAAAGAAGGATTGTCAACCAAAGAGAAAGAATTCCGTACCTTGGTTAAGGTAGGTAGAACGCATTTAATGGATGCTCAACCACTGACTTTAGGTCAGGAATTTTCGGCTTTCGTGGCTCTTTGCGATGAAGCCATTGCTCTACTCGAGCAAGGACTCAACGGACTTTATGGACTAGCTATAGGAGGGACAGCGGTAGGAACGGGATTTCTTGCCCCTAAAGGGTTTGGAGAGTTGATGGCTGAAAAAATTACCACTCTTACAGGTTTTCCTTTTCTCTCTGCACCCAACAAATTTGCCTCTCTTTCAACACATGGACCGCTTCTTCATTTAAGTGGTGTCATGAAGACATTTGCTACGTCGCTAATCAAAATTGCCAATGACTTGAGTTGGCTCGGCTCTGGCCCGATGTGCGGATTGGGAGAACTGATTTTTTCTTTTAATGAACCGGGATCTTCCATTATGCCGGGGAAAGTCAATCCTACGCAATGTGAGGCTGCTATCATGGCTGCGGTGCAGGTAATGGGCCACGATGCAGCTCTTGCCATTGCGAATTCGAGAGGAAATTTTGAACTCAATGTGATGAAGCCATTGATCATTTTCAACTTTTTGCGTTCTTCGGAACTCCTTGCTGAGACATGCCGTACGTTGACTGATCACTTTATCCTTAATTTACGAGCTGATGAAGAAAAGATTGCCTATTTTCTTTCTCATTCCCTCATGCTTGTCACCGCCCTCGTTCCTCGCCTCGGATATGATAAATCGGCGGCTGTCGCTTTGAAGGCTTATAAGGAGAAAATCACATTGCAGGAGGCGTGTTCGAGGCTCGGTTATTTAACGCCTGAGGAGTTCGAGTCTCTTGTCCATCCTGAGGAGATGGTGTAGTTTTTTCTAGACTCCTCAGATAATCTCGCGCAAAGGCAAGAGCAGAATGGATGTGAGTAAAAATATGTTGGTGCCCTACCACGCGATCAAAATGATATTTCTTAAGATTCTTTAGAGGAATTTTCTTTACTCCAGAAAGAAGAAGCTGGGTATTCTGCTTTTTGCACTCGAGATGAAACTCTTCAAGAGCATGCATCCCAGAAGCATCGATGGCAGGGACTTTACGCATCCTCAAAATGAAGATCTTGGGAGGTTTTTCAATTTGGTTGAGGAGATTTTTCAACCTGTCGGCGACTCCGAAAAAGAAAGGTCCATTGATTTCAAAAACTTCGACACCTTCCGGTACATCTTGTTTGTCAATGGCTTCGGGATCATCTACTTCCTCTCCATTCTCTTTGAAAAAGGGGGTAGGAGAAACGACATCGGATAGATCGCT
The DNA here is from genome assembly GCA_044869735.1 of Chlamydiales bacterium. GTDB lineage: Bacteria > Chlamydiota > Chlamydiia > Chlamydiales > JAAKFR01 > JBIOXR01. The sequence continues at coordinate 17,780 of JBIOXR010000147.1, read as the reverse complement.
CATTTGTTTCATAAATAAAAATGCCGCTAAAATCATGCCGACTTGCAATGCCACTGTGATATTGATGAGAACGGTGGTGATGAAAACGGCAAGCAACACAAAGATATCTTTTTTAGGGGCGGAAAAGAGATGGACGAAATGATGGATTTCGCTCATTCCCCAAGAGACCATCATCAGAATAGCCGAAAGAGCAGCCAAAGGAATGAGGCCTGCTAAGGGAGCCATGAGCAACATGATAAGGAAAATCGTCACAGCATGGACCATCCCTGCAACGGGCGTTTTTGCTCCGCTTTTAACATTAACGGAGGTGCGGGCAATAGCTCCTGCAGCCGGTATTCCTCCACATAAAACAGATGAGATATTGGCAATGCCTTGAGCTACGAGCTCGACATTCGATTGATGCTTCCATCCCGTCATCCCTTCTGAGATGACAGCGGAGAGGAGGGCATCAATGCCAGCGAGAAGGGCAATCGTAAAGGCATCGGGGACGAGGGTAAGTACTTGTGCAAAAGTGATCGAAGGAAAAGAGAGGTGGGGCAACGTTCTCGGCAATGTACCATACCTGCTCCCGACGGTTTCAATATTGAGGTGAAAAAGCCAAGTGATAAAAGTGAAGATAATGAGGGTGACAATAGCCCAGGGGATTTTGGGATAACGTCTTTTGAGATAAATCATCAGGACTAAAGATCCTAGGGCTATTCCAAGAGTAATATAATCAAGCGTGTAGAAGTAGTGGAAATAAGCGCTCCATTTCTCGGTAAAAGCAGAAGGGAGGGCTCCCATATTGAACCCGAAGAAATCTTTGATCTGCGAAGTAAAAATGCCGAAAGCAATCCCTGTTGTTAGCCCTGTAGTGATAGGGTAGGGGATATATTTGATATAATTTCCCAAACCCATCAGTCCAAAAATGATCAGAATCACTCCAGCCATGAGAGTTGCAACAACTAAGCTTTCAAAGCCATGCCGCAGCATAATGTCGTATAAGACGATGATGAAAGAACCTGCTGGGCCGCCAATTTGCACGCGACTTCCTCCGAGTAGGGCGATCAAAAACCCGCCGATAATAGCTGTAAAAAGGCCTCTTTCTGGTGAGATACCCGCTCCAATTGCATAAGCCATGGCTAGAGGGAAAGCTAAAATACCAACATTAATACCAGCAAACAAATCAGAACGTAATGTAGAGAGAGAATAACCTTCTTTGAAGCAGACAATCGACTTAGGGAGAAAATTCTTAAAATGAGCAGCGCGTGCCATAGAAAAAGTGGTGGATTTATATTTTAAACCACTTTCTAATTGTAATTGTTTTTGAAAATAAAATAAATCGTGCAGCTATGAAAATGCTCTATTTTGAGTTAACTACATTTTTTATTATAGGCTATCTGGCTATCGTTTTCGAAAAATTTTTACGAGTTAACAAAGCGGCTATTGCCTTGATTATGGGTGCCCTTTTATGGGGGATCTACTTTGCCGATAGGCATGGAATTGAACTACCACCAGGGATTTTCGATGAGCAAGTGTCGAATACATCCCAGGTGATCTTTTTTCTGTTATCGGCAATGGTGATTGTGGAATTGATTGACTCACACAAGGGGTTTAAGTTTATCACCGACTTTATCTATACCCCTTCGAAAAAGAAACTCTTTTGGATCTTGATTTTCCTCTCTTTTTTTATGTCTGCGGTACTCGATAATCTGACCGCAATGATCGTCATGCTATCGTTCATCCGCAAGCTCATCCCTTCAAAGGAAGAGCGGTGGTTAATTGGCTCTGTGCTCGTCATAGCTGTCAACGCGGGAGGCGCTTGGACCCCCATAGGAGATGTGACCACTACAATGCTTTGGATTGCCGATAAAATCTCGACACTAGAAATTATGAAATCGCTTTTTATACCGAGCATTGTCAATGTCGTCGTTGCAGGAATTTTAACGTCCTTTTTTATCAAAGGCAAGCAAGAGGAGCCCCCACCTCCTCCGGAGCCGGTTGAACCTGGTGCAAAAAATGTCCTTTTTCTAGGCGTTCTATCTCTCATTTTAGTTCCTGTCTGGAAAGCACTGCTCGATATCCCTCCTTTTATGAGCGCTCTACTGGGTTTAGGGCTGTTGTGGTTGATTACTGATTTGATCCATTTTCGTCATGGGAAAGAGAGGTGGCACTTGCGAGTGCCTCATATCCTTTCTAAGGTGGAAATCCCCAGTATCATGTTTTTCCTTGGCATCCTTTTAGCCGTCGATGCACTTGCTATTTCAGGTCTTCTTAAAGATTTTGCTCGTGTTTTAGGAACTTGGGTCACCTCCGACTTTTACCTCGCTGGAATATTGGGGTTGATCTCTAGCGTTATCGATAACGTTCCTCTCGTAGCAGCGACAATTGGAATGTATGACCCAAGCCAATTTCCCATGGATGCGAAGCTGTGGCAACTCATCGCCTATGCGGCAGGTACGGGCGGTAGCATTCTCATCATTGGCTCCGCCGCCGGAGTAGCTTTCATGGGGATTGAAAAAGTCGATTTTCTTTGGTTTTTAAAAAGAATAACGCCTATCGCTCTTGCAGGATATATTGCAGGACTTATAAGTTATTATTTTCTATGGCTTTAGAAAGAGAGAGTCAAATTTTGCAGCTAGAATAAAATCGCTTTCAGTTAATCCATTGATTTTGTGGGTCCAAATCAAAACGCGCACTTTACCCCATGAAAGATGTATATCTGGGTGGTGATCTTCCTCTTCTGCAATTTTTGCTAATTTATTTGTGAAATCAAGAGCTTCGCTAAAATTTTTAAATCGGAACTCTTTTTCGAGGTGTTTATCATTTATGACTTTCCACTCATTTCCCAATTCATTCGCAAGTTTGACAAGCTCGTCCCCCTCGAGTGGAGAAGCCCCTTCGCGACAGGCTTGACATTTTTTCTTACTTAATTCGCTCATGATTCACCTCATATTAGCAATCATAGAAAAGTTGTGTTTTTAAAAAAACTATAAATTAGTTAATCTTGGCACCATGAAATACTGCGAATCCATTTCTCAAACAAAACGTTGGAAAACAAGGGCCATCTCCATTGGCGACGTCAAAGTCGGTGGAGATAATCCTGTGCGTATTCAGTCGATGACCACATCGAGCACTAGTGATGTCGAAGCGACAGCGGAGCAGATCATCCGTTTAGCCGATGCCGGTTGTGAAATTGCGCGCGTCACCGTGCAAGGAATGAAAGAGGCCGATGCCTGTGAAGGGATTAAAAACTACCTTCTTCAAAAGGGATATACCATCCCTTTGGTGGCTGATATCCATTTTTTCCCTCCTGCAGCCATGCGCGTAGTCGAATCGGTGGATAAAGTTAGGATCAACCCCGGAAATTACGTCGATAAGCGCGCCTCTTTTAAAGTGATTGAATACGATGATATTACCTACGCTAAGGAAATTGAACGGATCGAAGAAAAATTTACTCCCCTGGTCGAAAAGGCAAAAAAACTCAAGCGCTCGATGCGGATCGGGACAAACCACGGTTCTCTCTCCGACCGGATCATGAATCGCTTCGGCGACACCCCCAAGGGAATGGTCGAGTCGGCCCTCGAATTTGCTAGGGTATGCCGCAAAAACGATTACCACGAGTTCCTTTTTTCTATGAAATCGTCCAATCCCATTGTGATGATCTATGCCTATCGCCTCCTGGTAGCGGAAATGATGAAACTCGGATGGGATTATCCTCTCCATTTAGGCGTGACAGAAGCAGGTGAAGGAGAAGATGGGAGAATCAAGTCGGCCATTGGCATTGGCTCTCTTCTTCTCGATGGGCTAGGAGATACGATTCGGGTGTCTTTAACGGAAGATCCTTGGTATGAAATCGATCCCTGCCAGAGGTTGATCCGCTTCGCTAAGGAGTATGAAGAAAAGAAAGAAGGGCGTCCTTTTTTCGAAGAGCACCGCCTCATAGACCAGATCAAGAAAAGAGAGGTGCACCTACCTCAGGACGTATCGATGCATCGCGATGGCACGGTAGCCCTAAATATCAATGAGACGTTGCTCCGCGCGCCTAATATGTATAAAGAAATAGGTTGCGACTTACAGATGCAGCGACCCAAAGTCGCAAAAACGAGCGGCGATCTCTTGATCGTCCCCCCTGTAAGAGATGAAGCTCAAGAGAAAAAACTGGCCGATCTCAAAGAGTGTGGTATCTCCTCTTTCTCTTTGGTCCCTTCGAAAAATGCATTCTCTCTTGTTCCTTTGGCAGGTGCAAAAAAAAAGAGCGATCCCTACGCCCTTTTCGTCCGCGATGAAGATCCAAAGGAATGGGAAAAAATAGTAGAAGCAGCTCCCTCTTTGATTTTCCTAGGGCCTCAGGAAAATAGAGTGCACGCTTGCCGTCATTTTTTTGAGTGGATGGCAAAGAAAGAGCTTAAAATTCCCGTAATTTTTGCCTTTGACTATACCTGTTCCAAAGAAGATATGGTCATCCAAGCGGCAACGGAGTGCGGCGCGCTCCTCGCCGATGGGTTAGGTGATGGTCTTTGTTTGAATGGTGCCAGCGATTCCTTGCGTACGCTTAGCTTTAATATATTGCAAGCTGCCCGTAGGAGAAGCTTTAAAACCGATTTTATCTCCTGTCCAAGCTGTGGAAGAACGCTCTTTAATCTTCAAGAGGTAACCAAGCGCATCCATTCTCGTACCTCCCATTTGGCAGGGGTGAAAATTGCCATTATGGGATGTATAGTCAACGGTCCCGGCGAGATGGCCGATGCCGATTTTGGCTATGTCGGTTCTAAACCGGGAAAGATCGATCTTTATGTGGGCAAGGAGCGGGTAGAGAAGGATATTGATACAAAAGATGCCGTTGATCGTCTCATCGCTTTAATCAAACAACATGGTCGTTGGGTTGAGCCTACAGAGTTAGTCTCTTTCTTTTCTTGACATATTAGGTTCCTATAAAGAAAATAAATCGTTCGTTTTGAACGTCATCATGAGGTTTTCCCGTGCTTCGGTTTCATTTTCTTCGCCAGAAGTTCTTTTTCTTGGTTTTATTCTTGTTGGGAGTAGCAATACTCGACGCTGGAGTAAGACCCCCACAAGCTTCGCTTAAAGCGCAAATGTTGAAGGAACTAGATTTCATTAAATATATTTTTGAGGTCAAATATGCGCCTATTGAATGGAAAAAGAAGTACTTTAATTTTAATTTAGAAGAAGAAATTGATGTAGCCAAAGCCAAAATTACTAGTCTCGACTCTCCCACGGTCAAAGATTTTCAAGTCGTCTTGAAAAAGTTTCTCGATTCTACGCGAGACTATCATGTGAAGGGTTTTTTCTATTCCACTGAGTTTAGTTACCTTCCTCTCTATATTCAAGAGGCCGAAGGACGGTATTTTATCGTCGAGATCGACCGAAGATTTGTTTCAGAACAAGATTTCCCCGCACAAGTGGGAGATGAACTCCTCTTCTATAATGGCAAACCAATCGATGAAGCCATTAAGGAGTATAGAAAAAATGAACTCGGTGGAGGAAGAGAAGACGCCGATCAAGCCGCGGCTCTTAGCCAGTTTTTTATCAGGAGTGGTAAGCTAGGTCAAGTCGTTCCGCACGGCAAAGCCATGCTGAAGATAAAAGGGAAAAAATCGAAAGTGGCCCGCGACCACGAATTGCAATGGATCTACATTCCAGAGAAGATAGCCGATCTCGCACGAGTTCCAAGCCCAAAAATCTCAACAAACGTGACAAACCCGTTCCAACTTCTCGAAGCAAAAGCGGGAGGAGAGGAGTTCAAAGATTTAGCCCAACAGTTTTTTCACAAAGCGATGTTGAATGCCAGTTTTGCACCAAATAAGTATCCCGCTAATTTCATCGATCCAAAGAATTGTTACTTATCAGGAGCAAAAAAGAGCTATATCCCCCGATTGGGACCTATTCTCTGGAGCGCACCTTTGGAGACCACCTTTGATGCCTATATTTTTCAAGGACCAGGAGGAAAACAAATAGGGTATGTTAGGATTGCTAACTACAATGGGGATGAACCTCAAGCCGAAGAATTTTTACAGCTCATCGATATCTTTAACAAACATACCGATGCCCTGGTGATTGATCAAATCGATAATCCAGGGGGAAATCTCTTCTATGTCTATGCCTTGGCCTCTATGCTTACCGATAAGCCGCTCTCTTCACCTAAACACCGAGTGACGATCACGCAAGAAGAGGTGGAGTTTGCCATGATCATTCTTTCGCAGCTCGAAGGTGTAAGGACAAGCAGCGCAGCGCGCAAGATCTTGGGAAATACGATAGGCGGTTATCCCGTAACCTATGAAAGTGTCGAGCTTTTCCGTAAATTTTGCCGTTTCGTCATCAGCGAATGGAACGCGGGCCATACGACAACCGGACCCACCCATATGTTTGGAATTGATGTTATCCAGCCCCATCCCAAAGCTCATTACTCAAAACCAATTTTAATGTTAATCAATAATCTCGATTATTCAGGGGGCGATTTTTTCCCAGCTATTCTACAAGGAAGGGCGATCACCCTTGGTACTCCCACAGCGGGAGCCGGAGGATTTATTTTGAATGTCGAGCATCCCAATCTTTTGGGAATTAGTGAAATAGTCGTCACTGCTTCTATAGCTGAAAGAGAGGACCACACTCCTTTAGAAAACTTGGGAGTAGAACCCGTTATTTACTACAAGTTAACTGCACGCGACCTACAGGAAAATTATATCGATTATGTGAATACGATTTTGACTTCTGTCCAGTTGCTTTTAGATTTAAAATGAAATAGACTGTGAGGCATGGAAAAAAAATTATTGCTTTCCAAGCCTCGCGGGTTTTGTGCAGGAGTCGTTCGAGCCATTGAGATCGTGGAAAAGGCGCTCGAAAAGTTTGGTCCACCGATCTATGTCAAACACGAAATAGTCCACAATCGCTATGTAGTGGAAGGACTCCGCAAAAAGGGAGCCGTCTTTATTGAGAATTTAGACGATGTGCCTCCAGGGTCGCGCCTCATCTATTCGGCTCACGGCGTCCCTCCTTCCGTGCGGAAGGCAGCAAAAGAGAGAGGTCTCATCGAGATTGATGCAACGTGTGGTCTGGTGACCAAAGTCCATTCTGCTGCCAAGCGGTTTGCCGATAAAGGATATTTTATTATTCTCATCGGACACCGCAACCATGTTGAAATCATTGGTACTGCCGGCGAAGCGCCTGAAAAAACGGTTATCGTCGAATCGATAAAAGATGTCGATGCTCTAACCTTTACAAAAGAAGACAAGCTCTTTTATATCACCCAAACAACCCTCAGCCTCGATGATGTCGCAGAGATCACCGCTGCTTTGCAGCAGAAGTATCCTCAAATCGAAACGCTCCCCTCTTCTTCGATCTGCTATGCAACTACCAACAGGCAGATGGCCCTTAGGGAAATTACCGATGAGACAGATCTCGTGCTTGTAGTAGGGGATCCGACGAGTTCGAACTCAAATCGCCTGCGCGAAGTCGCTCGGATGCGCTCGGTCAAAGCTTTCCTCATCAATAATGAGGAGGAGATTGACCCCCAATGGCTCGACGGAGTTGAGACCATAGGCTTAACTGCTGGGGCTTCTACGCCGGAAGATATCGTCCAAAGATGTATTGCAAGACTCATTGCATTGGGAGTGAAAATCGTAGAAGATGTCGTATACACCACTGAAGATGTCGTCTTTGGCCTCCCCAAAGAAGTTTCTTAAGAGAATCCTTTTGTTTTTTCGTTCTCTGGGAGTAAATCTTTTGGAGCTGTGGCGGGTGCTGCCCTATTACTGCCGCTCATGGTCTTTTTTAAAAGCCGATGTGCTCCTCGCCTCGCGTTATTTTTTTCGCCATCCCCATTTCCATATCAATAGAAAAGAGGAGAGTTTTATCTACGGTCCGACTCCATTGAGTGTTTGGGCATTACTTGCCAAAGAGGCCTCTCTCTCTTCCACAGATGTCGTCTACGATTTGGGGAGCGGGACAGGACGAGGTCTCTTCTGGCTTGCCGCTTTTGTCGGTTGCAGAACGAAAGGAATCGACCTTACGGCCCCCTTTATCCGCAAGGCAGAGTGGGTGCAAAAGTGGTGTGGTTTAGCTAGAGTGGCCTTTGAAGAAGAAGATATCTTCCTCTCGTCGCTCGAGGAAGCGACCTGCATCTATCTCTATGGAACGTGCTTTAATGATGGAGAGATTGAACGGCTAGCAGCGCGATTCCGCCCATTGCGAAAAGGAACAAAGGTCATCACCGTGAGTTATCCCCTAACCGATTTTGATCGGTCGGGGAAATTTGCCATCCTTAAGCATCTCAAGGTCGCTTACCCTTGGGGAAAGACCGATGTTTATCTCCATGCTCTTATTTAATGGTAGAGATTGCTTGCCGTTCTTTCGTTCATTTCGGAAAGCATTTGCAAGAAGCGAATAAACCCATTGGAGACTTCTAGTTCTTCTCTCATTTGAGACAAAATTTCCTCTCCATCTTTTCCCGCAATGGCAGATAGTTCTTCATAGAGTTTGCGGTTTCCTTCCCCTTTGACTTGCATGACGTGACCATAGGCTTCGTTTGTTTTAGATCCCGATTGACAAATTTGTGCAAGACTGTCGGCGAATTTAGCCTCTTTCATTGTTCCAAGTCTTGTGGAAAACATGCCAATGAGCTGTTGAATTCTAGGGCCTTGAAATCTTATTGCGATGGGTACAACGCCTGCGGCAATGCCCATCACCCCTGCCATGACGCTCGTGCCAAGCATCCATTTTCCCTGGTCTTTGAGGTTTTTTACTTCGAGCATTTTCTGCTCTAACTCAATTTCTCTTTCGGTGCGTCTACTTAATTTATTTTGTTCGCGATAGGCGATATAGACCATCAATAGGAGGAGGAAGAGGTCGTAAATGTCCGAAGTGGAGAGATGAATGGCCTCAAAACCAGGAACATTATTCATCGGTGGAAGCGTTGGGGCTTCAAAGCGATGGTTGGCTGCGACAGCACAGGTGCGATTAGCAGCTGCAAGAAATTCTTCGTCTACACTCTCCTCTCTAGAGAAGTAGTTGGCTTTGATGCTTTCTACACATAGCATAGGGAACTCCTAATATTTATTTTTAATTTCCTATCGAAAAGGAAAAAACTTTTCTTTGAAGTTTAAGCGTAGAACTCAACATTTTATAAAATTCTTCGATCCTTTCCACGCCATTTTCAAGTAAATCGCTCAAATCTTCTCTCTCATGTTGGAGCACTTTGATTTGGGCTTCGAAATGCTTCGAATCGGCCAGTCTATTTTTAAACTGATAACCGGTGATACCGCGTCCTATTACTCCGACCCCTCCAGCAGCGGTTGCGAGCCCACTAAAAACCTGCATGACGGCACCCATGCTCTCTTTAATTGCAGAAAATCCGCCTCCACACATCATCCCAACGCCGCTAACACCAGCACAAAAAACAGCGACGCCGAGTTGCGTCCACATCATGACGGCTCTTTTCTTGTCAGGATCATCGCCAGGCAAAAGGTTGGTGAGTTTTTGCCAGAGGCCGAAGGTTTCCGTGACAGACATCGTTAGAGCAATAACTGAAGAGGCGAGAATCATGCTTCCCGCCACTGCACCTGAACCCGAAAAAATCAAAGCGCCCCCAACGACGATACCGCTCATAGGAGCTACCCAGCCAATAACCGCTTGCAGGGTTCCCCAGCGTTTATATTGTTTCTCTTTTCGGATGGCCTCGTGCATGGCCTCGATTTTTTTTTCATTGAATGTTTTGTTTCTACGGTCGATATCCGTGGCTTCTTCTCTTGCAAATCCATAGCTCTTCTCTTCGGCTCTTAAAAGCTGCAAGTCGATAAGATAGCATAGTTTGTCTAGGGGACGAGGAGCATCGAGAAGAGGTGGGTCTCCCAAGACAAAATCGTCTTCAAAACGGCACACAGGGTTATATTCCTCGGTAAGGTCGACGGCATCAAAATCGGTTTGTCTTCTTTTGACGACGTCTCTTCCCACCGATTGGAGGTATCTAAACACGCTACGCGAACTATCGCTCGTATTGGAATAAGTGGAAAATCGCTTACCCATATATTTGGGGCAGGCCTCTTTTATGTCTTTGGCAAAAGAGGTAACCTCACGGCGAATAGATTGGATAAAATCTCCCATAATTATCCTCCTATCTGAAGAGCCTGTAAGCGCTCTTCGAGTTGTATTTTTATCGAACTCTCTTTTTTTACTCTTTCAAGAGCCATTAAAAGAGCTTTTTTAGCCTCTACCTTGTTGCCTAAAGTCATGTAACATTCATAGGCATGGAAATGGTATTGCGGAGAGGCATCTTCCAGTAGGCTAGCGATCGCATAGCCTTTAAGAGCTTTTTCATACTCTCCTAAGAGTTGGCAAGAGGCGCTATATCCTGTCCAGTATTTGACGATAAAAGGGTTTAGCACGACAAGCCATCGGAAAATAAGGGCTGCATCGCTCCATTTCGCTTCAGCGTAGTAGCGATAACCAGAAGCATAGAGCTCCTCCATTTCCCCAGAAGAGATTGAAAATGCCTCCTGCAAAGTATCGCTTTTTGCCAAGATGCCAAACGTGAACTTCTCGATAATGGCATCAAAATCGAGGGTATCTTCCCCTTGGGCGATTTTATTTAAAACTTCTTGCAAGCCCATATTAATGAGAGATGTTGTGAGCAAATGTCGAGGCCACTCTATCGCGGAGCTTCAGGACCCCTGAGATTGCTTCTAACCATTGCGCCGCTTCTTGGAGGAATTTTTGCATGTGGGTTCTCTCGAGAAGAGTCGCCTGGTCGATGTTATTTTTGAGTAGTTTGATGTTATCTTCGATCTTTTTAACGTCGCTGCTCTTCCACTTATACTTCAGTTCACCAGAGTCATCGCCTGGGAAAATTACCCCCATCTCTCTGGCCTTATCGACCATTTTTTTCATCTCTTCATTTTTCGACCAGTCGATGTCTCCCTTAGCAGCTTTGAGTTTTTGCAATAACAGTGTGAGAAGTTCGATGCATTCGGAGCGGTATTTCATTTTCGAATAGAGATCGTGGGCTTCATATTCGGCCTGCTGCTGGATTTTTTCAGCGAGAGCCATGAACTCGAGAAAGACATCGCTGTCTTGCGCTGGAGGAGCAGGTGGTACCGCAGAGGAAGAAGCCGTTGCCACTTGCGGCATTAACTTTGTCAAAGGGGAAGCTTCAGGTCGAAGGAGAGAATAGTCTTCCTGTCTATACATCCGCAGGGCTTGTGCTACTTCTTTTGCTTGTTCTTGGATCGTTTCCACTTCTATCAAGAGTGCAGGCAATACTTCATCCACGTTTTCTTTTGGCGCAGCTGCCGCAACCCAGGGAGAAGAATCCATGCCCATTTTCGCATCGTTTGCTTTGGTTAGCAATTCGAATGCTCCTTTAGAGGCCTCTTCTGTTTTAACAAAGGGTGCTACCATTCTCTCTTTCGTTCCAGTGCGGAGCGAACCACATTTTTTGCGTACAAATTCAACTGTTTCGCCTTTAAGAGTTTGTATTTTGAGTGCGCCAGGCATTCCTTTCCCCGATTTTTACTTTTCATTTATATCTGCTTGAAAAAGTAGAAGATGTTTTATTTTTTTGCAAGCAATCTGATGCTTTGACGTCAAAGCTTTTAGAGAGTATACTTACGGCCTTGCCCAGGTGGTGGAATGGTAGACACGCTAGATTTAGGTTCTAGTGCCTTTAGGCATGTAGGTTCGAGTCCTATCCTGGGCACACCCCAGGACACTTTCCTAATCGGGAAGTGTCCTTTATCATTTTAAATGGCTCTTGGTAGCTATAAGCAGCTTTTTATCCTTCAGCTCTAAGTAAGGTCATTGCAGATTCTTCATCCAGTAGACAGCTTTGTGTGCGGATTCTTTAGTATCGCCTATGTTCGTCCAGAAAATCTGAAAATTAAGTTCGGGATGCCAAATGAAGTTGAGCTGTTTCCAAAAATTGTCTTTTGGGAAATAACTTGTAGCTTTTTGTCCCAATGTATTTTCTATTTCCCAAAAACATATCTTTTTAAATTGGCCACTTTTATTCGCAACATTTTCAATATTTTGGTACATAGTCAATTCTATACCTTTCCCTTGCAATTCAGGTTTTAAACCAAATTCTCCTAAGTAAAATAGTTCCTTGAGATCATAATCATGCTCCAGAAGGGGTTTCTGATAAACGTTCCTTTTGGGCATAGGCAACCCAACTGCGATCCCTACAATTTCCTTTACCTCAAATGCTAAACAGACAACAACATTGCCTAAATTTGGAAAAGATTCTAAATAAGCTTCGTAACCTGCGTCATCTCCGTTATAGAAATAGGGATAATTTCTATATACCTTATTGACAAACTGAACGATTTCTTTCACATGTGGAGCGATTTCATGACCATGCAAAATCTCTAATTTAATTTTTTTAGGCCAACATTCTTCATAAGAAAAATCAAACTCATCTGTGAAACCCACACCTGCAATAGCTGTTACCCTTTCCCGCTTACCACTTCTTGCCCTCACATCGATAACATCCATGTCAGTTTTGGAAAGTGTAAAATTTAAGCTATCAAGATTTTGCTTAATATGTGCACTATTTTGGCTCCAGGCAAGGGGAGGCATCCATGTTGAACAATCCACTTTAATGCTACTTGAGATGCAGTTTTGCTATAACGCGCACCTATTTCTTTCAATAATGGATCGTTACTTAAACGGCCTCTACCAAGGGGAGCCCATGCCTGTACTCCAATGGAATGCGCGCGACAAAACTCGATAAGATCAGCATCATAAAAAAATGGATGCATTTCAACTTGAACCCAAGAAATAGGAATGCCGACTTCCAATGCACGCTTTACATGATTTACATTTACATTACTCAATCCAATATGACGTATTTTCCCGCTCGTCCTTAATTCTTCCATGGCAAACAAAGTATCTTCAATGGAAATGGCACTGTTTGGCCAGTGTAGAAAATAAGCATCGAGATACGTCGTTTGCAGTCTGGTTAAGGTTGTCTCAATATCATTTATTACCTTTTTGGGGGTTTGGGAATCGGGCCATACTTTTGAGATAACATAGAAATTCTCCCGTCCAAATACCTTCAAAGCCTTGCCAATAGGCTCAAAATTGTCATAGAAAGTGGCAGTATCTATAATTCGATAACCAAACTCAGCTGCATGACTCACAGCTTTGAAACACGTTTCATTCTGCAAAGGGTATGTGCCAAATCCAATGACTGGGTATTCTTTCCCTTCAATTTGGCATTTGCCATCGGGAATTATTTCAATAGACAAAGCGTGCACTCCATTACAAAAGCCTATCCCTATACTCAATAAAATAAGCGCACTTATATTCCAAAGCCTTATCATCGATCTCAATTGATAGAATTGGTTTCAGAAATGGACTAAAGTTACCAACTTGTACGAATTATATCCATTTTTTTTGAATTGAGCTCCAATCGAAGTCCTTAAAAGTTCTAAAGTTGTCCACGGAGATTCATAGGTTGATGTGCCACTGCACTGAGGCTTAAAAACGGCTCACGCAGTGTCAGAAGCAGCTTTTTTCCCTCTATTTCAAGTTAGTAAAGACAAAATTCAAAATTTGTTGTTTTTCGGCCATCTTCGAACTTATAAAGAACTCTTTCGCACGTCTTGCCAAATCGAGCACAGTCTTAGCCCTGATGAGGCAGCTCTCATCAGCATCGTTATGCTTCTGCATTTCCGAGGTTAGCTCTTACATTAAGAGATGAAATCTTACATCTACCTCTCGCATAATCCCTTTGCAGAAAGGCACTTATTGACCATTTCGATAAGCGTTTCGATTTCTTGAGGTAACTCTCTTGCTCTCTCTTGCTTTAGCCGCTTTAAGTAACCGCTCCAAAAAGATTGCAACTGTTTATTCTCTGCTTCTGTAAATTTCAGGGGAAGAGTTAAAGGAGTCTGTCGATGCCCAAAAACAAGCTTAAGAATTTCATGCAATCGATCAAAGGGATGGGCCCGTGAGTGGCCTACTAGAGAATGTAGATCATGGAAATCCTTCATGCGGCTATTTAAAGCGCCACGATAGATAACCGTCTCGAGCTTCTCAGCAAATATAAATTCTTTTGGATAACACTTGAGTCGCACGGTCGTCTCAAAAAGAGGGCCTTTGGCTGAATGCATTAACTTTATGGGATGTTCAAGAGGCTCCACTATATCACCAAAGCCGAGATCGATCGATATCTTGGACCGGGTCTTACCAAAGTGACAAAGCATTGATACTTCAGCTCCTGGATAACCCATATGAGGGTGTTTAAGCTTAACAGTTTTAACGTTCTCAAACTTAAAGCCATCTTGTAAATCTATTTCGACAATATCCTCAAATACCCTCTGCAAATGATCAATCTTGCTGCTGATATTCCGTGCAAGAAAATCTAAGTCCCTCGTTTCTCTACCAATATCGATATAATTTGAGAGAAGGATAGCCCCTTTAAGAACAAAATGATTACTCATGGGTGTGCGTGCTAATCGAACCAGAAATCTTTCAAGCATAAGGATCTGCCAGAGATCGGCTGGCTCTCGACGTTGCTCTTGGGCAAGTATTCTCAACTTGGATTTAAAAGATTTCTCAATATCAGAAGTCACGTTGTTAAAGCCAATATGTAAGGTTTTAAATCGACTCGTAATGTTTTAGCATATTCAGATAATTTTTTGAGTTGGGGTTTATAATCGTCGCTGGAGAGGTAATTCTTCAAGGCTTTAATAGCGGTCTCTCGATCGAGGTAACGGAAGGCATCAATGATACAGCGTTCTCTATCAAAAATCCGCACCGTAAATTCTCCCATCTTAATCTCAAGTTTGCCAAGCTCAATATTACGCATACGGACTATTCGAACTCCTGGCCTTTTAGGAGCCTTAAGGCGGTGTGGGATAGCAATCCAGACTTCTCTCATAATTTGATCAGTCAAGCCGTAATAGCAGAGCGCCGAGATGAGACAGATGATTCCCTCCGGAAGGCTAGCTGCCATCAAGGCTAGTCGCTCCCATTCAAAATCCACCTTTGGTTCATATTGAATCGAACAGTAGAGACCAGGGGCTAATCTTTGTAATACACCTTTCTTGGTTAGGTTTGCTAGTGTCTGTCTTGATACGCCCTCTTTTAAAGCATCTTCTATAGTGAAGAAAGGAAGGCAGAGTAACGGGAGGATTTTAGATTGTGATTTCCTCATATTTATGATAATACAAAAAGCACCCATTTAAGTCAATTGGGTACTTTTTGTATTAATTTGAACGGAATATATAATCCCAATATAATTCACCGACTAGACGAAACATGGAGGTCCCACTTTAATGGTTACATTCCGTTTGCTAATCAACGATGATAAGCATTCTCTTGCATCACTTTAAAGCCCATCCACCCTCAATAAACTCGATGAGGGCAGATCAACCCATTCAGTTTGTCTTTATTGTAAAGGATCGTACTATAGAAGCGTTCTTCAATAATTAGATTAGTTAGATGTCCAATGAAAAGTAAGTTTTTTTGTTTAATTCATTTTATTGTCTCGGTAGCACCTATTGTTGCGCATCAGCCTAATCATTTTGAAAAGGAATTTTCTTTTTGTTCTTTAGAGGATGAAGCGCAAGTTGCCCTCCAGTATTTTTGCTACGAAGTAGAGCGGGACGCCTCTTTGACTCATGAAGAACAGTATGAAAAAATTCAAGAATTTAAAAACTTTGCAGATAGCCTCTCTACAGGTGTGGCTTCTCGACTCATCAGTCTTTTATTACAAGAAACCCGTTCACGTATTCTCTGCATTTTACAGAATGCTGATCTCGAGAATGTAGAAATTGAAGCCTATCTTGCAGACTATGAAAAGGCTATTCTAAAAGTTCAAAACATGACCGTAGAAATTGCTCGGCAAATGCTCTTTTTTGTCGAAGAGCTCAAGATGCATCGGCAATATGTCCACGATTTCGGTATCGCTTTAGGATGTCCTAAAAAACAACTACTTCGTCACGATCTATGCAAGCTTAGCGTAAACCAGTTTGAAGGTTACGCCCGTTATTTTAGAGGGGGAAGGCAAGCTGAAGACAGACCGGCTTTTCTTGCCGCCTGGGAATTGCATCAACTTGAAGAACATCATCTTGAGTCTTATAGTAAAGAGGGATTTGATTTCGATAGTTTTTCGAGAGAACGTCTCAAAAATAACATGCTCGAAGTCGTAGCAGATTGGCTGGCAGCTTCCAAGCAACGTGGTCGTGGTAGCCTCATTGATTATCTCACCCAAGTCTTCCCGAAAAAAAACCATGATCCTCGCTTACTTCCTTATTTAAAAGGGGCCCTCATAAAAGCACATGGTTTATACTTAGAGAGTGATGAAGATCCAGCTTCCGATTCCCTATTCAAAGGTTTTCCTTGCTGGAATAGCGATGTTGAAAAAATTTTTCTTGTTTTACAAGAAACTTAATAATTATTTCTTTAACATCTTTCTTTGGTTAGATTCCGTTTTAGAATGACAGAGCTAACTCATTTAATTATTAACTCTTTACGTGCCTATTATTGGATAGAAGTGACTGCGCTTACTCTACTCCCCATAGGGGCTGATATAAATACTTCAATATATAAGGTCCAAGCGAGTGATCAAAAAACTTATTTCGTAAAACTAAAGCTAGGTCATTCTCATGACGTCAATTTTGCACTCCTGGAACTTTTGCAAATGGCTGGAATTCAACAATTCATTCCGCCTATCAAAACAATCGAAGGTAAGCAAAGTCAACAAGTAGGGGATTTTACTCTCATTGTCTATCCTTTTATCCAAGGGCAGGATGGATTTCGCCGTTCTCTAACTGACGAACAGTGGATTGCAGTGGGCCGAGCATTGAAGCAAGTACATGCAATCGATGTGCCCGCTTCCCTACAGACTCGAATCCGTCGAGAAGACTTCTCAACGAAATGGCGAGACGCTGTACGGTCTCTCTATGCCCCTATCGAGGAAGAACCTACCGGTGACGAGGTCGCAGTGAATGTATGGAAATTTCTCCAGGAAAATAGGTCGATTATTCAACGACTAGTAGACCGTTCTGAGCAGCTCAGTCAAAAAGCTCGCAATCAGCCTCTCCATTTCGTTCTCTGTCATTCCGATATTCATGGGGGCAATGTATTAATCGATGAGAAAGACGGTCTTTACATCGTTGATTGGGATGAACCCATCTTGGCGCCAAAAGAGCGCGACCTCATGTTTATTGGCGGGGGAGTGGGGAATGTATGGAATAAGCCGCATGAGGTGAAGCTATTTTACCAAGGCTATGGTCAGACCGAAGTGAATTGGATTCTCCTAGCCTACTATCGGTATGAGCGAATTGTAGAGGATATAGCTGAGTTTAGCCAAGAATTGCTTCTGAAGCCCATGGGAGGCAAGGACAGGTACGAGATGTATAAACACTTTACGGACATGTTTGTGCCGAATGGAGTCGTAGACATAGCATTTGCAACTGACAAGCATCAGTAAGGTGATATTCATGGCTATTTGTCTCTTATAATTGACAAAATGTCTTTTATAACCTACAATTAAAAGAAATATGACAGAAGAATATGATCTCGAAATTTACTCAACCGCTACTGGTAAAGAGCCCTTTAACATCTGGATGGCCTCATTGAAGGACAAAAAGGCTAAGACATCGGTACTTCTAAGACTTCAGAGAATTCGACAAGGGAACTTTGGGGACTGCAAAGCTCTAAAAGACGGATTGCATGAGTTAAGAGGGTGTTTACAAAGTGCTAATGGCTTAGATTCGGGTTCTTTTTTCCCAGGAGGAACGATCGAATCGAGGGCAATATTGAATTAATATTGCCCTCGA
>JBIOXR010000146.1:0-7212 GCA_044869735.1 Chlamydiales bacterium | reverse complement strand
CGATTTAAGAAGGGTATCATTAATGTGTTGGATAGGCATATCGAGATAAGGGCAAATCCTTTTATCTGAACGCATCACTTCGATAAGAGAGTCGGTGATTTCGTCAGGGTAAAGATAGAGGAGCCGAAGCCAGTAGTCGCCCGGTATTTGAAGTAGATGGTCCAAAAGCCGAGTTAAATCGCCTTCACGCACTCCACGATCTTTTCCAAAATCGCCAAGATCCTGAGCAATTAAAATAATCTCTTTAACTCCTGCTTGGAGGAGCGAGCGGAATTCCCGTTCAATTTGCTCCAATGACTTGCTTTTAAGAGGACCTTTTATTTTGGGAATAATGCAAAAAGCGCAGGCCTTACGGCATCCTTCAGCAATCTTGAGATAAGCGTAATGAGAAGGAGTAGAAACCAGGCGAGGGATCTCTCCTGCCTGTAAAAAACTTCTTGTCGAGCCAATCGATTCTCCTTGGGTATCCGATTCTACAGCTTTTAAGATCTCCTCGACATCGCCTGAACCCAAGAGATAATGGATGGAGGGGAAGGTAGCTGTGAGTCGCTCTTTATGCTTACTCACCATGCAACCTGTGACGATGACTTTTGCCCCTTCTTTCTTTTTTTGGAGGAGCTCTTCAATCGTATCTAGAGATTCTTGACGTGCAGCCTCTAAAAATCCGCAAGTATTGACGATGAGCCAGTCGGCCTCGCCAATGGAGGGTGTGAGTTCATAACCTGCTTTGAGTAAGATTCCAAGCATCACTTCGCTATCGACTAAATTCCTGGGGCAACCGAGGCTTGTAAAGTTAACTTTATTTTTTCGAGAAAGGGCGAACGTCACAGTCTTCTCCTTGAAGATTTCGCGTAGGAGTATAGCCTGGCTGATTGATTTAGAGCTTGTAAATTTATAAACGGTTCGTCTAAGCTTAGTGTCTCATTATTTATTTTAGGAAACCTATGGCGAGTAAAAACCGCGAAACCATCAAGCTAAAAAGTCAAGAAAGCGATACGATCTACTGGACTACTAAAAATAAGAAAAGTGCAACCGGTCGTCTCGAGCTGCGGAAGTACTGTAAGAAACTCCGCCGCCATGTAGTTTTCAAAGAAGCAAAATAGTTTTTCCATGCGATTTGAGCTATCAGTAGCCCTCAAATATCTGCTCCCTCGTTCTAGGCAACTCTCCGCATCTATTATTTCTCTTATTTCCGTTGGGGTTATTTCTTTAGTGGTCTGGCTCGTCATCGTATTCATGTCGGTAACAGAAGGGCTTGAAAAAAAATGGATCGAAGAATTAGTCGCTCTGAATGCTCCTCTAAGGCTCACTCCAACTGAGGCCTATTACCACTCTTATTATTATCAAGTAGATGGTCTTTCATCTGCTTCGAATTACACTTTTAAAAGCATTGGCGAAAAACTAAGTAGCCAGCAGTCGGACCCTTATGATCCTCTTGTCGATGGAGAAATCCCTTCTGCTTTTCCCAATCCTGTTAAAAATGAGGAGGGTGAAGTAAAAGATCTCGTCAAAGAGGCTTATACCATTTTAGAGGGTTCCCCCTTCTCCATACGGCCTCAAGAATATGAAATCTCTTTTGGCAATATGCGCCTCTCTCTTTTGCGCGATTCTATAACTCTTGGAGAGAAAGAAGAGAGCTTCATGACTCAGGTGACTTATGTGGCTCCTTACGATCCATTAAATGTTAAATTTCAAAGTTTGATAGCCCCCATTGAAATGGGCGACATCAACAATATGCTCCTATCTCTTGCCAGCATGGAAGTAGATAGTGAGAATGAAAAGAATGAATCGACTCTTTTAGAAGAGAAACTAACCCTTTTTTTTGACAACATCTCCATCACAGGGCTAAAGACGGTGGGTTCACTCTGTCCACCAAGCCTATTTCCTCAAGAGGGGTATTGGAAAGGGTGTGCTGTGTTGTCTAGTGGGAAAGTCTCGAGAATTTATATTCCAGAAGAAGAGGAGCATATAGAAGCCCTAGCCAAAGGGTTATTAGAAAAAGTCAAAGGAGACGTCTATACTGGTCATCTCCATTTTGATCATGGGAAGCTCTCTTTTTTCAGAAATGAGGAGGAGAGTGTATGCGCTCTTCCCTTGGCAACGACTCCTAAAGTTATTTTTTCGGGCGGAGTCCCCTTTGCCTCCCATATAAAGCGCGAAAGCCTCATCGGCATCGAAGATCTCAGTCAACTCCGATTTCACGTAGAGGGAGTCGTCCAAGGGATTCCGGTTGCGGGAGAGCTCCCCTTTGCCCACCTCGAAGTAACAGAAGCCCATCCCATTGCCGAAGGCAACTCCCCTTTCTGGTTGGCCTCTTCTTCAAAGGAAACCCTTCTTCAATTCCCCGCCGCCTCTTTTTTAGGAGAAGGAGTCGTTCTTCCCAAACACTACAGAGAGAATGGGGTCTACTTGGGCGATCGCGGTACGATGACTTTCTACTCCTCGGGCGGATTATCTCCTAAAGAACAACAAGTCGCCATCTATGTAGCGGGTTTTTACGACCCCGGCCTCATGCCTGTGGGGAATAAGTTAGTATTTGCAAGTCCTGCCCTAACTGAGATCTTGAAAGGAGGCATGAAAACTTCAGACCAAATGCTTGGCAATGGGATTAGCTTGTGGATTGACCATATCGGCGATGCCCAAGAGATAAAACTCGCGCTTCAAAAAGCATTTGATGAAAAGCTCCTCTCTCCTTATTGGAAGATCGAATCTTATTCCGACTTTGAATTTGTCCAGCCCATTGTGCAGCAATTGAAAAGTGATAAAACTCTATTTACCCTCATTGCCTTTATCATCTTACTCGTCGCCTGTTCCAATGTCATCTCGATGCTCATTCTCTTAGTTAACGATAAGAAAAAAGAGATCGGGATTTTACAGGCTATGGGGGTTTCAGCGACCAGAATAGGAGTCATTTTTGGCCTATGCGGTTTTCTCACGGGCTTAGTCAGTTCTATTTTAGGCACTTTAGCCGCCATCTTTACTCTTATAAAGCTCCAATCGCTGGTCGATTTGTTAAGCTTTATTCAAGGGAGAGAGGCCTTTCAAACCGCTTTTTACGGCAGTGGAGGCTTGCCAAATACGTTAAGCATTGAGGTGTTAGTGATTGTATCTTGTGCGACTGTCATTCTCTCGCTGATTGCAGGCGTGATTCCTGCAATAAAAGCCGCCCGAGTCAAACCTGCCGAAATCCTGAGGTCGGAGTAGAGCTATGGAAAAAGAGAACAAAGACCCCCTCCTCCATGCCATAGGTATTGGAAAAACCTTCTTATCCCCCTCGCCTCTCGAAGTTTTAAAAGACATAACTTTAGAGGTTTATCCTGGCCAAAGTATTGCCATTAAAGGAGCTTCGGGAAAAGGAAAAAGCACTCTTCTCCACATTTTGGGGACCTTAGAAAAACCAACAGAAGGGAAATTATTCCTCTTTGGAAATGAGATCCGAGGAGAAAGTATTCCGCGCACGCGGAATCAAAATATTGGATTTGTTTTTCAATCGTTTAATCTTCTCGATCACTGCACGGCTCTACAAAATGTCCTTTTCCCTGCTCAGATTGCTAGGAAAGAGACGAGCAAAGGGAGTATCTATTACCAACGAGCCATGAGGCTTCTCGAAAAGGTAGGCCTTCAAGAAAGGGCTCACTTTACCGCAAAACTTCTTTCGGGTGGGGAAAAGCAACGAGTAGCAATTGCACGCGCTCTCTGCAATGATCCCGAACTCATTCTCGCCGATGAGCCCACCGGAAATCTCGATCACCACACTTCGCAAAAAATACACCAACTCCTTCTCTCTTGCTCAAAAAATCTAAGCAAGGGGCTCATTATCGTGACGCACGATGAGGAATTGGCGAGACATTGCGATAAGATCTTCCATTTGCGTGACGGAAGATTAGAACCGGCCCATTCATAAAACAATACAGACACTTATGACACGACGATTTTTAGATTACCTTTCCTCTGAACTTGAGAAAATTAAAGAGAGTGGTCTCTATAAAGAAGAGAGAGTACTCCTCTCCCCTCAATCTTCTCATGTTGAGTTGAAAGGAGGAGAAGTCCTTAATTTTTGCGCTAATAATTACTTAGGATTAGCAAATCACCCACTCATCGTAGAAGCTGCAACCAAAAGCGTCAAAGCTACGGGGTATGGGATGGCTTCGGTTCGTTTTATCTGCGGAACGAGTCAACTCCATCTCTCTTTGGAAAAAAAGATTTCCCAATTTTTGAAAACAGAGTCCACTATTCTCTATAGCTCCTGTTTTGATGCCAATGGAGGTTTATTTGAAACCCTGCTAGGCCCAGAAGATGCGATTATTTCCGATTCTCTCAACCATGCCAGTATTATCGATGGAATTAGACTCTGCAAAGCTAAGCGTTTCCGCTATAACAATAATGACATGGCTGACCTCGAAGCCAAACTTCAAGAGGCGCAAGACGCCCGTTTCCGGATGATTGCCACGGATGGGGTTTTCTCGATGGATGGGATCATTGCCAACCTCGAAGCTATTTGCGATTTAGCCGACAAGTACGACGCCCTCTTCATGGTCGACGATTCACACGCCACTGGCTTTATGGGGGAACATGGACGCGGGACCCACGAATATTGGGGTGTGATGGATCGGATCGACATTCTCACCAGTACTTTAGGTAAAGGGTTAGGCGGTGCATCCGGCGGGTATACCTCTGGCAAAAAAGAGATCATCGATTACCTCAGGCAGCGGTCTCGCCCTTATCTCTTTTCCAACTCTCTTGCACCTACAATTGTGTCTACTTCACTCACAGTGTTTGATCTCCTCGAAAAAGAGGGTAAAAATTTGCGGGAAAAGCTCTTTAGGAATGCCGATTATTTCCGTTCCCACATGAGTCGCTTAGGATTTGAACTTGCAGGAAAGGACCATCCAATCATTCCCGTGATGATAAAAGAGGCTCCCCTCACACAACTATTTGCAAATAAGATGCTCCAAGAGGGCATCTACGTCGTAGGATTTTTCTATCCCGTTGTTCCTCTAGGATTAGCCCGCATACGTACTCAAATGTCGGCAGCCCACACCCTAGAAGATTTAGATAGGGCAATTGATGCATTTAATAAAATAGGTAAGGAATTAAAAATAATATGAAAGCATTAGTTAAAGCAAAAAAAGAAAAAGGTTTATGGATGGAAGAGAGGCCCATACCAAAAATGGGCGATGACGATTTATTGATTAAGATTCGTAAAACATCGATCTGCGGCACTGATATCCATCTCTATAAATGGGATGCTTGGGCAGCAAAAACATTGCCCGTCCCTTCGATCATCGGCCATGAGTTTGTAGGAATTGTCGAAGCTAAAGGGAAAAACGTCAAAGGGTTTGAAATGGGCGATCGCGTTTCGGGCGAAGGTCATCTCACCTGTGGGATTTGCCGTCAATGCCGTACGGGAAGAAGGGTTTTATGTCCTAATACCAAAGGAATTGGCGTTAACCGCGATGGGTGCTTTGCTGAGTATTTTGTCCTCCCCGCTGAAAATGCTTTCCCCATTCCCGATGAAGTGCCCGATGATATGGCCACTATCCTCGACCCTCTAGGAAATACCGTACATACCGCTCTCTCCACTGACCTTGTCGGCAATGATGTATTGATCACCGGTGCAGGTCCCATTGGCATGATGGCTGTTGCCCTCGTAAAAAAAGCAGGGGCGCGCAATATCGTGATTACTGATATGAATGATTACCGCCTCTCCCTGGCAAAAAATCTAGGGGCCACACGTGTAGTGAATATAAAAAAAGACTCACTTAAACAAGTAATGGAAGAGCTCAAGCTCGAAGATGGCTTTCAAGTGTGTCTCGAAATGTCGGGAAGTGAAAAAGCGTTGGCCGAACTTCCTGAAGTGGCAAGTCATGGGGGTGATCTCATCTTACTTGGCATTCTACCTGCCGAAGCTCCCATTAATTGGCATCAAGTGATATTCAAGATGTTGACTCTCAAAGGAATTTATGGGCGCGAGATCTTTAAAACGTGGTATCAGTCGATCCATTTGTTGCAGAGCGGTCTCGACCTCTCCTCTATTGTCACCCATCGGTTCCATTACACTCATTTTCTCAAAGGATTTGAGGTGATGTTATCTGGTCAATGTGGCAAAGTGGTCCTAGATTGGACCTAAAAGATGATCGCCGAGACGGTAGAGAGTTTAATCAATGAGATCAATGACCGTTTACATGCCCTCATCCCTTTGAGGGACCACCCCTCTCATTCGCTCTTTGCCGGGGCTCGCTATACCTTATCGGCTTCAGGGAAAAGAATACGGCCTCTCTTGGTGACTGCGGTTGCAGAAATGTTGGGCAGCCACAAAGAGAAGGCTTTTTCCGCTGCCTTAGCCGTAGAAATGATTCATACCTACTCGATGATCCACGATGATCTCCCCTGTATGGACAACGACGATTTTAGAAGGGGTCGCCCCACCCTACATAAATTATTAACTGAAGGAGAGTCTCTTTTGGTGGGGAACTATCTCTTTACTGAGGCCTTCTCCCTTATTTCTCAGGATCGTCTCATAACTGATGAGCAGAAAACAAAGCTTGTAAGCGTGCTGGCTAAGGCCTCTAGCAAAATGATGGAAGGACAAGCCATGGATCTCAAAGCAGATAGGAAATGGTGCACTCTTCCCCTCCTTCAAGAAATTCATGAGAAAAAAACAGGCGCCCTACTCTGCGCCTCATGCGAATGTGGTGCGATTGTGGCTTCTGTTGAGAAAAAGGTGAAAGAGCAATTAACAGCCTTTGGTGAGAAGCTGGGCCTGCTCTTCCAGATTGTCGATGATCTCCTCGATGTGACTGCCAGCGAAGAAAAGCATGGGAAAAAGATCGGTTCCGATGAAAAAAATGATAAAGCGACTTATGTCACTTTCCTTGGACTAGAGAAGAGCAAAAGCATTGCCCGCGAACTCGTTGCAACTATCTATTCCTCTCTCAATGAACTTTCCTACGATACCTTTCTTCTGAAAGTAGTGGTAGACAAAGTCGCAAGTCGAATCGATTAATCGGTCTCTTCTTCTGAGTAGCTGATTCTATCTTCCGTAGCCGGCACTAAATACGTACCCTCGTCTCCCTTAGGATAGATTTTAGCTTCATCTTCGGAAGTTTCTATTTGCTTGATTCTCATTTGATATTTTCGAGTGCATAAGAAGCTTTTGTAAGCGGCAGACCCCTTAATAAGGGGTTTTTGCTTACCTAAAACAAGAGCGCG
>JBIOXR010000145.1:0-13395 GCA_044869735.1 Chlamydiales bacterium | reverse complement strand
TTAGCTGCATGGTGAGATAATGCATCGCGCAGTTCACGCAAGGAGGCAAAAGAGGAGCGGATGAGGGTCTCTTCATCGGTGAGAGGGGCGATTGTCATCAATCCTTCTATTTCTATTCCCTTCAGATTGAGAAGTGAGGAGAATTCTTTTTTCCACAGATCGGGGGGCAGTCCCCCCTTGGCCTCTTCTCCAGAAGTATTGACTTCAAGCAATACCGAGGTGGTGACTCCCCTTTTCTGACTTTCTTCAGAGATCTTTTTTGCTAACTCTACATTTTCGACCGAATGAATAAGGGCAAAGCGACCGATGGCTTTAGCTACCTTATTCTTTTGCAACCGTCCAATGAAGTGCCATCGAATATCTTGAGGAGCTTTTTCGATTTTGGGTAAGGCCTCTTGCATGCGACTTTCCCCAAAATCGCGCACCCCCTCTTGATAAGCTTCAAGTAGAAATTCAAAAGGACACCCCTTGGTAACGGCAACAAAAGAAATCTCTTCGGGGCTTCTCCCTGCGTGCAGCGCGCACTCTCTCATTCTCTCTTTCACTCGAGCTAAATTCCCGGCAATACTCATAGAAATCGATCGATGCCTTCGAGTAAGACATCGCGGGCTTTAATCAAATGAGCTGTAGAATGTGCAGATGAAATGAAATTGGCTTCGAACTGAGAGGGAGAAAAGTAGAGGCCTTGCTCAAAAGCAAAATGGTAGAACTGTTTAAACAACTGTAGGTCGCACCTCTTAGCATCGCTCAGCGTCTCGACTTCTTTTACACCAAAAAAGAGAGTGAACATCCCGGTCTCTTCTTGCAGAGTTGCGTGGCATCCCTTATTCTTGATTGCTTCTCTCACAGGTACTGTAATCATTGAGGTCTTTTCTCGAAGCGTCTGATAAAAACCTGGAGTTTCAGCAAGAGAGAGGGCAACAGCGCCTGCTTCCATAGCGACGGGATTGCCAGAGAGGGTGCCAGCCTGGTAGGTTTTCCCTAAAGGAGCTAGGCAGTTCATGATCTCGCCACTTCCTCCAAAGGCTGCTGCAGCAAATCCCCCCCCAATGATTTTTCCTAAACAAGTAAGATCTGGGACGATGGAGTAGACGCTCTGCGCCCCTTCTAAAGAGAGTCTAAAACCAGTGACCACTTCGTCAAAAATCAAAAGAGCGCCGTAGCGGAGGGTCTCTTCGCGCAAGTAATCTAGGAATTCTCTTTTAGCAGGGACAACTCCCATATTAGAAGCCACTGGTTCGACGATTACCGCTGCAAGACGCGTGGCAAAAGAAGTATCGGTGAAAAGAGCTCGGCACGCCTCGATGTCGTTGTAGGGAATGGAGAAAGTATTTTTAAGGTAATCGGCGGGAACTCCCTCAGAAGAGGCCGTACTTATCATTGCCACCCCCGACCCAGCGTTGACTAAGAAAGGATCGGCATGCCCATGGTAATTGCCGTCAAACTTCAAAATAAGATTGCGACCTGTATAGGCTCTGGCCAATCGAATTGCACTCATTGTCGCTTCGGTGCCCGACGAGACAAAACGGATTTTCTCAATGGAGTCGAAATAGGATAGAATTTTCTTTGCTAGCCTTACCTCCGATTCGGTCAGGGTACCAAAGCTTGTACCAAGCGCCACCTGTTTTTGGGCAGCCTCGACGATTAATGGATGGGCATGGCCATGAAGAAGGGCTCCCCAAGAATTGCAAAAATCGATGAACTGATTCCCGTCGATATCTTGCAGCATGTCCAAATAGCCCGAGTGGCTGATGAGAGGAGTCATCTGCAGATCGGAAAAAGCACGCACCGGAGAGTTGACCCCTCCAGGCATGACTTTATTGGCTACAGCAAAGCACTGTTCGCTTTTTTTGCGGAGAAGAAAAGAAAAAGTTGTGGACATGAGTAATTATGTTTTTATAGATGGTAATCTCTCTCTTCGGGAAGAGGATAGTGCTCTTCCTGCGGCAGAGTCAGATTGACATTGCGGATTAATGTAGTGAGTTTTTGTATACCGATACGAGGAGGAATGGTTCCTTTAAACACTTTATGCCATAGATCTGCGGCATCAGTGAAATATTGCTCTTCGAGCTCTAAGGGTAAAATACCGATTTCCCCTCTTAGAAAATGTTGAAAAGCAAAAATCTGCCCCGCTGCTAATTGGGGCATCGTATCGTAGTTGAAGGGAGGGTAGACAACTTGATGCGACGTTAGAATCTGGTTAAGTTTTAAAATAAGGGAGTTGATCTCATCGACACCTTTTTCCAGAGAGATTTTATCTTTGGCTAAGGAGTCCATCAACTTATGGACCTCTTTTTCCATCCTATGAGCCATGCCGTGCGAGATCTCCTTAGTGCGATAAGAGTTAGCAATAAATCGAAGCAACGATTGAAAACTCAAAACAAGATGTTCTCTTTTTAAAAACGGAGCTGGGGGCATGCTCTCTCCAGTAGGATTCTTAAACGTCAGTCTAGGTCTCCCCTCTCTTTTTAGCAACAGCAGAAGCTATTTCGTAAAAAAATAATTCAATGAAAATCCCAAAAATATCAAGACAGAGAAAGTCAAAATAGCGATCAGATAGCCAATTAACACCAAGATCCCATCGTCTTCGAGAATGCCAATCCCCAACATCAGGAGTGACCAGCCTGCACTGAGATTGGTAAACGGAATGGGAATAGGGAGGGCAAGAAATATACCCATGATGATAATGAGTATACTATTCGATACCTTCATGATCGGATGATGGGAGACCCATTCTAATCTAGGGTAGATCCACCCCTTCACCCTTTGGACCAGCTTTAAGCTTTTATTGGCAATTTTTCCCAACAAAGCGGGTGACAGTGATTTTTTTAAAATTTTTTTGGGTAACCAAAGATTTTTTCTACCAACCATGCTCTGAAAACCGATGAGAGCAATGGCAAAACCGAAAGGGGTTGAAAACCCGGGAATTTGAATTGGTTGGCAGAAAGGAAGAGTGAGAAGGATCATCAAGACCCAGCGCCCTTTCCCAGATAGAATCTCGAGAAGCCGCTGGATCGTGATGGGTCCGGCTTTAGAAACTTCCAGCAATTCGAAAAGCGTCTCTTCCAATGTCTTGTAAGACCCGTATTTTGGCATTTAACATTTTAGTACCATCCGGGTCTTCAAGAATGCAAAGACTTTTTTTTCAAATAGCTTCTATTGGGTCGCGGAAATGTTGATTTTGCACTTCTTCTGAATCGGAAAGCCCCGGAACATAATCTCTCAGGGCTTGAGCACCTTGGGTATCGACATAACCATATCTCTCTAATTTAGAGATATTATAGCGCCTGGTTACATCATCTAAATTTCCATTTGCCAGATGATTCAAAATTCTCTCGGCGTCCTGACGCCTGTGATATTTGACCGATCTACGATTTGCAATAAGCAGTACGGGAATGGATCCTACTCCTACGAGTCCACCAAAAGCGATCGTGCCTCCCATGAAGGCCATACTGATATTGCGCCCCATCACATTACCCAGAAGTTCAAATCTCAATGCTAACCTCAAAGAGGGGAGCGATAGCATTACACCTGTTACGAGACAAAGTAATGCAAAAAAGAAGATGCTCCTGATTTTGACTACTTGCTCTTTATCAGCTAACTTTAAATTAATATCTTCAACCGTTCTTTTATTGTTATATACTATCGAACTATTATAAACAGAATTCATACTAACTCCGCTGTTTTTATTATTAAATCTTAATAATTATATTGAATTAAAAACTAAAATGCAACTTTAAAGTAATTTTTATCCTTGTCCGTTTGACAAAAGAAGCATAAGATGCAATTTAGAGTGTGTCTTCATGAAAAGATATTTTAATACCATCGAAAATGCTTTTGTTGGGATTGGCGCCTGGGCAGTACTAGTAAGTAAAACATTTATTATTAGTTTGAGAGGCCCTCCTTCCTGGTCTCTGCTACTCGATCAACTTTATAATATTGGGGTTCTCTCCCTTCCCGTTGTTGCCATTACCGGTTTTTCTACAGGATTGGTGCTTGCGGCTCAGTCGTTTTATCAATTGGCCGATAAAGGATTGGCAACAGCCACTGGTCTATTTGTTGGGAAAGCGATGCTTACTGAAATTGGACCTGTACTAACGGCTTTCATGGTCACCGGGAGGGTGGGAGCTTCGATGTGCGCCGTGATCGGTACTATGCGGGTAACGGAGCAAATCG
The DNA here is from genome assembly GCA_044869735.1 of Chlamydiales bacterium. GTDB lineage: Bacteria > Chlamydiota > Chlamydiia > Chlamydiales > JAAKFR01 > JBIOXR01. Next base: position 9,219 of record JBIOXR010000145.1, on the reverse strand, counting down.
ATGCCCTCCGATCGATGGCCGTGAATCCCCTGCGTTATCTCGTTGCTCCCCGCTGCATTGCCACAATTGCCATGTTTCCCGCGCTAAATATTTTTAGTGCTGTGATGGGGATCTTTGGTGGTTATCTCATCTCGGTCTACCATTTTGGAATGACTAAACAAGGCTATTTCGGCCCCATCGAAGACAATGTGAACCTCCTCGATTTCTGGACGGGGATTGTCAAAGCCCTCGTCTTTGGTTTTTTAATCAGTTCGATCTGTTGCTACAAAGGCATGACGACTCGTGGAGGAGCTGCGGGGGTGGGCAGAGCGACGACCAATAGCGTTGTGATTTGTTATATTTCTATCCTCGTGATCAACTTTTTCCTCACCGTAGCAATGAACGTATTAGATGACTATTTTCTGAGGCTCCCATGATCCGGATCATCGACCTCTGGAAAAAATATGGCGACCACGCTGTGTTGCAAGGGGTCAATCTCGAAGTGTATGAAGGAGAAACTCTCGTCATCCTGGGTCGATCGGGATCGGGGAAAAGCGTTTTGCTCCGCCATATCATCGGGATGGAAAAACCCGATGGGGGGATGATCGAAATCAATGGCAAGCTCCTCTCCTCGCTTTCGGGAAGCGAGCTTTATCATCTCACAAGTGACATGGGAATGCTTTTTCAAGCGGGAGCTCTCTTCGATTCCATGACGGTGGCTGAGAATACGGCTTTTTTTCTACAAGAACATGGGCCGCGCATCGATTTAGATGCCAAAGTAGAAGAGGCGCTGGCTATGGTGGGACTCGAGGAAGCAGGCAACCTAATGCCCTCCGATCTTTCTGGGGGCATGCGCAAAAGAGCTGCTCTAGCTCGAATGATCGTCTATAGGCCCCATATTCTCCTCTATGACGAACCGACCACAGGACTCGACCCCATCACTGCTATGCAAATCAATGATCTTATCCTCAAGACCCAGAAGGAACTTAAAGCAACTAGCATCGTCGTAACGCACGATTTATGTTCCACCTTGCATATTGCCAATCGGATCGCATTGATTGATGAAGGGAAAATTGCTTATATTAAAGAGAAAAGGGAATTCGTGACAATTGATGATCCCCTCGTGCAAGCTTTTCTGGAGAATAGCATTCCCGATGGCGATATACTTGTAAGGAGAAAACGGTGAGTGAACGAACGAAACTCTTCTGGTTAGGAGTGTTTATAATACTCACTCTTTGTGTTTTAGGATGGCTTCTTCTCTTGCTCCGCCCCTCTTACGGCGACGCAGGAAAGGAAATAAGGGTCCGCTTTGCTAACGTAGAAGGCATCTCTCCTGGCACACAGGTCGTGTTTGCTGGCAAACCAGTGGGCGAAGTAGTGAAAATTATCCCCGTTCCCGATGCAAGGAATGAGCCTCCCGCGCCCGACGGCGATCTCTATTTTTACGAATTGATTTTACGGGTCGATTCTTCGGTGGATATCTACTCTTACGACAAAATTAGTTATGCCACTACGGGATTGCTCGGCGAAAAATCGATCTCCATCATCCCTCGAGCCGCCCCTCCGGGATCTCCACCTGCTCAAAATATTACAGATACAACGATTTACGCATACTCGACAGACAGACTCCAAGAAACCTTGAGCGAACTTCTTGAAATTGGCAGAGAGATCGAATCTGCAATCGGCGAGTTAGGTGACTTCGTCCAAGAAAATAAAGAGGAGCTCACCGCAACTATACAATCACTCCATGCAACCTCAGACGAGTTTGGATGGCTTCTTCACAAAACCAATGAAATTGAACTCGTTTGCACACTCCAAGAGACAGCTTTTCAGGCTACCCAAACACTGAATACAGCCAATCAACTCTTTCACCAAATTCTCGATAAAAACTTAATTGCCACATTGTCTCATTCTCTCAACGATCTCAGCCAAATCACGGGTAATATCAATGCTGGCCAGGGTAGCTTAGGGCAGCTTCTTCAATCCGATTGCCTCTATTATCAACTCACTACTACCCTTTCCAGGCTCGACACCCTGATTTGCGACATTAGCAACTACTGTTTGCTGTTTCAGTATAACAGAAAATGGCAGCGCCTTCGTGCCTGCCGTATTAGCCAACAGCTCTCTGCAGAAGCGGAAACTCTACTAATGTGCCCTTGAACCCCTGATTGTGCTCTAATCCATACCCAGGCATCTCTAGAAAATGTAATCTTTTTCATCTTCTTCGTCGGCCATATCTAAAGATATGCCCTCCTCAGAATCTAAAAAATCTTATCATTTTCTAGAGCGCCTGGGTATGGATTAGGGCACAATCAGGGGTTGAAAGAAAAGGCTCAAAAATGAATAAGTGGGACTATGGAAACGATTCCTTATACACATCTCACCAAAGGCACCTTTCTCGTCGCTACACCCGACGTCGAGACGGGGATTTTTTTTAGAAGTGTTCTCCTCATTTGCGAGCATAGCCCCAATGGTTCTTTTGGTATTATCATTAACAAAAGTTTAGAGCTCGATCTTCCCGAAGAGATCATCTCCCTCGAACAACTTTCCAACGCACGCATTTCGATCCGCGCCGGGGGTCCTGTGCAAACCAATCAAATGATGCTCCTCCACAATTCCGATAAAATCCCCGAGCAGACGATCGAAATCTGCGAAGGCGTATACCTCGGCGGCGACCTTCAGTTTCTCCAAGAGGCCGTGACCGATAATAATGGTCCCGCCATCTGCCTCTGCTTTGGCTATGCGGGCTGGCAAGCTGGCCAACTCGAGAGAGAATTTCTCGATGGTGGCTGGTATCTCTGCCCAGCCAAAGCTCGTCACATTTTCGACACTCCGCCTGAAAAACTCTGGCAAACCCTCCTGCGCGAAATGGGAGGCAAGTACGCCACCCTCTCCATGATCCCCGAAGACCTCTCCTTGAATTAAGAAGATGATCGAAGTCCTCGTTGTTCTAGGGGCGAGGCGAAAAAATGTGCATTATTAACAACTGCTACTAACTAACTTCATCCTGTGCATTTAATAGGTACGTCTCTCCAGTTTCAACGGCTTTGGTTACACTATTTTCCTGTTGAATGGTAGGTGAAGTTCCTTTCCATTGATTGATTTGAAAAATAGCCCCATTTATATTAAAGGACGATTGTTGAAGATTATTAACTACATCTTGAGGCAATCCTGGGGTTTGACTGAGCTGGTCGAGGGTTGTTTTAAGGGCCTTTAATTCAGACAAGACCCTTTTCCAATCGGTAGCACGCGGAGAATTTAGCTCCATGAGCACAGTCTTCACATTATCAACGGTAGCCTGTAATGCTTCTACGATATTTGTAATTTCTCCTCCCGGAATACCCTGCGATCCGCTGGGAGTGGGTCCTTGAGGTCCCGTAGGTGGTTGATTAATTGGGCCAATGCTCATATTCCTCCTAAATTACTTATATTAATTTAAAAGCCGATCTAATTTATTTGTAAATATATTTTGGATTTGATGATTTTTATTAATTGAAAATCAGAGTATTTGTATAATGTTTATTATTTCTATGTAGGTGAAAATAGGAGTCTTGAGATGCTTCACAAATTACAAAAAATGACAACGAGAATAGCCGACAGATTTACCCCACTTCCGAAAGAAGATTTGTTTTCTCGCATTCCAGATGAAGTATTGTTATACATTTTTAGTTTTCTTAAGCCTAGTCAGCTTATCAAAAACATGCGTGTGAATAAACGATGGCGACAGCTGAATGGCGATCATTCTTTATGGAAGCGCATTTGCGTAGAAAGCTCTATAACAGACAAAATCGGTGACGCATACCAAAGTTATAAGCTATATCATATTCCGCAATCCGTTGGCTTGCAGTTGCTTAAACAAGTTGGCAGCCAACGTCCTTCCAGCACATTGAAAATAACCAAAAATGTGTCAAAAAATTTAGCAAATCTGCTCGTAGGTAATTTTCAAGTAAAATCTTCTTGTCGCTACGAAAGTTTTTTTGGTTATAATTGTGAATATCTTACTATTGATATTCTTGACTTAGAAAATTCAAAGATGGGATGGGGGCGCCTAACTATTGCAAAACCGCTCTCTGCTGAACAAGGCAGAAGCTGCTGTATCATTCCTATAAATAATCATACTATCTTAGCGTATTATCCTAATACATTTGTTTATGTTTTAGATTTAAAAAAGAAAAAGAAAACTTATAGCTGTTATTTAAACACAAAATCTATTGCATATAGAGAGAATGCTATTTACTATTCTAACGGGAAGAAAATAATGAAAAAAGAGTTGAATGATAATAATCCTTCGACTTTTTTAGAGGTAAAAGAAGAAATTGTAAAAATTGGAATTGATGATCATATTTTATGGGCAGAGTTAGAAGGCGACAAATTTTTGCTTAAAGATTTTCTAAATCAAGAGAGTTTCGAGGTTTATGAATGCGATTTGCCAGATCATCGCGATAGAGCGAGTTTTTTAACAGGTGGGCGTTACTATTTCATAAGCGAAAAGCCGAATGAATTAAGCTGCAGAGAAAAATTAATCTTCTGGGATATAAAAAAGAAGAACCGAAAAGTAGTATGGGATATCGCCAAGCTGCTAAAAGATATAAAATATAAACAACTTTTGTTAATACCTTTCGGCCCAATTTTATTGGGCGAGTCCCCTTCTACACGTCAGATTTTTCATATTGACCTTACAAGTATGCTACTAAAAGAAATCATCCCCGAACATTTCTATCCTATTACGAAACCGGAACACTCTAAATTACTTTTTGATTTCGATAACTCGAGAGTGGTATTGCATTCTAATTTTGCGTCTTCACTTTCTTGCGATATTAAAAAAACTCAGATAAAAATTTGGGATTTCAAAAATTCTGAAAGGGACAGCGTAAACGCTACAAAGCGATTGGCTGACTGACGAAATGCTCCGCTTTTAGCGGAGCAGAAGGATTATCGTTTAGAGAACTGGAAGCTCTTACGGGCTTTTTTATGACCATACTTCTTGCGCTCTTTTTTGCGTGGATCGCGCGTGAGAAATCCTTGCGACTTAAAGTCAGGGCGTAAGGTTTCTTTTCCTTGGACAAGAGCCCTTGCAATGCCGAGGCGCGCAGCATAGGCTTGCCCTTCGGTTCCACCGCCTTTAGCACGAATCAAGATATCGTAGTTATTCTCTTCTTGAATCATGGTAAGAGGAGAAAGGATTGTCATTTGTTGAATTTTTAAGGGAAAATACTCTTCGAATTTTCGTCCATTGACATCGATCTTACCAGTGCCTGGACGCAAACGAACCGAGGCGACTGCTCTTTTTCGACGTCCTGTTGCTACAATCTCTTCCAATTTCTTAGCCATTTCTTTCCTTTAAAATTAAGCATTTACCGCAATAGGATTTTGTGCGTGGCAAGTATGCTCTGCGCCCTTAAAAATCCGAAGTTTTTTCATCTGTTTACGCGCCAATCGACTATGGGGCATCATACCGTGCACTGCGCGTCGGATGACCTCTTGAGGGTTGCGGGCGAGCATCACTCGGTAAGGGATCACGCGCATGCCCCCAATATGTCCCGTATAATAACGGTAGTTCTTTTGTGCCTCTTTCGATCCTGTAACGCGTATCTGGCTGGCATTAATGACAATGACGCCATCTCCCGAATCGACATGAGAGGTAAAGTCGACTTTGTGTTTCCCTCGAAGAATTTTTGCCAACTCAGAAGCAAAGCGCCCCAGGGTTTTTCCTTTGGCGTCGAAAACAAACCATTGGCAGGGAGGAAGTTCCTCTTTCTTCAAGAGCGTCGTCTTAGAGGTGAAAATATGCTTTCTCTTTGACATCTTAACCTTTAAAGATTTTTCAAGAAAGTAGCATCATAGAGAGAAACGACTTTTTCGCCAACTGAATTGTCGCTTCTTTTCGATTTTGCTAACTCTCCCCTCTCTTTTTCGAGGTGTTTTACTAAATAAATGCTTGTCAATACGCCTATGAGAAGGAACCCCATCATGCCGTGTAGTAGTTTAAATTTTAAACCCGAATTTTTTGGGAGCGATTTCTTCGATTTTAAGAGAGCTCTCCCAAATGAGAGGTCGGCCACAATAAGAAAAAAAGCACAGGTCATCTTCATATGGAACCACCCCGCTTTAAAGATCGAGGGTGGCTTCCCCGAAAGAACGATGCCCCCAAAACAAAGAGCCAAGAGCATACTCGGGAGATCTACCATGAGGTAGACTTTCCTGTACATGTGCAAAAAGCGATCGCGAAATTCTTGTTTTTCCCCTGAAAGATAACCACTGAGACGACTTAAGGACAAAAGAGTCCCAATCCACGTAAAGAGAAAGATGAGATGGCAGAGTTTAAAAAAAACCATTTCACTCGCCTTTTTAACGTATCCTTGATAAAGTAACGACGCTATATTTGCAACGATAATGTCCCGACCTCCTCCAAAAACTTTTTACATCAAAACATATGGCTGCCAAATGAACGAACTCGATACGAGCGTCATGGCGGGCATGCTGCAAAAAAAGGGGCTTTCACCTACGGAAGATGAAAAACAGGCCGATCTACTGATTTTTAATACCTGCTCCGTACGCGATCTTGCCGAAAGGAAGGCGATGGGCAAAATCGGCTTACTTGGCAGAACAGAAAAAAAAGGGAGGATCATCGGGGTCACAGGGTGCATGGCCAACGCCAAAAAAGAGACTCTCTTTCGGAAGCTTCCCCATATCGATTTTGTGATAGGAACGAATAATCTCCATGAGCTAGCAGCCGTTCTCGACGACTTTTTGGCGACAGGTGTGAAATCGATCCACACAGACGATGCTTTTAGCCACGAGATCGATTATACCATTGCCAAACGGCTCGATAAACACCGCGCCTATGTCTCCATCATACGAGGGTGCGATAAGTTTTGCACCTACTGCATCGTCCCTTATACTCGCGGTCCTGAAGTTTCTCGCTCCCCTCAGGATATCCTCGAAGAGTGTAGAAAACTCATCGGCGAGGGATATAAAGAGATCACCCTGTTGGGACAAAATGTAAATAGCTACGGAAAAGATAAGCCCGAATGGAGCTGCCTCTTTCCCGATTTGCTCCACCAGATCGACAAGATCCCTGGAAAATTCCGCGTGCGCTTTTTGACGAGCCATCCCGTCGACATCACCCGTTCTCTCATGGAAGCGCTCCGCGATCTTCCCTCTCTTTGCGAACATGTCCATTTTCCCCTTCAGGCGGGCTCCAATAGAATTTTACGCAAAATGCATCGCATCTATACAAAGGAAGAGTATCTTGAAAAGGTGGCTCTCCTACGAGAGATCGTTCCCAATGTGGCCCTAGGCACCGATATGATTGTCGGTTTTCCCACAGAAACCGAGGAGGAATTTCAAGAGAGTTACCTCTCTATGGAAACTCTTCGCTATGCTACGGCATTCCTTTATACCTACAGTCCGCGCAAAGGAACACCCGCCATGCGATGGAAAGACGATATCCCCAAGGAAGTCAAAGCCGATCGCCACCAAAGAATATTTACCTTGCAAAACGAAATCTCATCGAGCCTCATGCAAGAGAAATTAGGCGAAACGATCGAAGTCCTCATAGAAAAACGAAGTGTGAAAGATCCTCGCTATCTAAGAGGCGTTTCACGCTGCTGGCGCAATGTCTTGATCGAAGGGGACGATTCTCTCATCGGCAATTTTCACCAGGTGACTTTGTCCAGTTGCTCCCATCAGACGTGGATTGGTACCGTCGAAGCGTAATTCCACCTCATCGACAATCCAAAGATTTTTTGCAGCCATAAAGGCATGCATTGGCGTAATCAAAAGAGCATAGCGCCCCAGTTTAGTCGCCATCATGGAAAAATTGGACTGAGAGCGAATAAAACAATCGAATTGTGCCATTGCTACAAAATCTTCTATCACCGATTTATAGGGCCCCGTAATAGGGCGATAGGCAAATTCGATGTTGGGATTATTCAATGCATTTTCAAAATAGAGCACTGTCTGTTTGGGCTGGGGTTCATCGGTAAAAATGAAAACGTAGAGCTTTTGATTTTCAAAAATCTTCGAAAGTCGGTCGATCTGTTCAACATAGTAACTTTCATGGGGAAATTTTAAGGGAAGAATCGAATAAATCGCTCTCGAGTCGACCCCCGTGCCTCGCCTTAGGTGAACACCTACGGTAATTTTGTCTTGAGGTAACTCTAAAGGAGCCACTGGTTTTTTTGGTTGTAATGCTTTTTCTACTTCGTTTTTAAACTCCTCATTTTCCCAGTCGACGTCAAAAAGGATGCGGTGCCACCTGGCATCATAGGGGCATTCAGAGAAAAAGGGGACTATCACTAAGCTCGATGGCAAGGCAGAAATCACATCGCTTTCGTTTTGCATCAAAACCTTATGTTGAAAGATAAAACCTTCGCTCAATTTTCGGTCCATCTTATCGAGGCAGAAGGCATCAGAATAGGGAAACGGAATGGTGATCAAAGGTAAATTATATTGAAAAGCAATCCATTTCGCATGCAAATATGCGGCGAGATTGTCGCCTAAGCGTCCGCCACTCAATGCATAACTGATCCCTTTTCCCAACTGGGGAAATGCTATAGGAGTAACAAGCGGAGGGGGTCTTTTTCTTCTTATCTCCGTGGAAGGATGAGGCGCCCGCCAAGTCACAATGACATTTTTGTGATGAGAAACGGGCCTCTCCTTTTCTACTCTCCCCTTTTTCCCTTGCTTAAACAAAGCAGCCACAATTTCTTCGAGCGTCAGTGAATGGAGTTGAAACTGCGAAGAGATAAAATTGAGCGTCATGTATCCATTGGGAGCTTTTTGGATGATTCGCTCTAAGTATTCTTTTTCTCCCTCTCTATCGAGTTCGGAGAAAGCATAGTTACTAATAACGATATCGGCAGGAGGAAAATCTTGAAGGTCTGTTGCATCCACAAAGGAGACATTTTTTACCCTTTGCATTTGGAGATACTTTTTCGCAAGGGCATTACATTGAGGCAAATCGACAATAGTATAGCTTGCAAACCCACGCAGGTCTGATAAAATTTTACATTGTCCCCCATACCCTCCGCCTATTTCCACAATATGGTATTTGCTAAGATCTCCGAACTCCTTGATTAAATCGCCTAGCACTTTGATATAACGCAAGGTCGTGGGAGAGAAAGAGCCCCATTTTCCATAGTCGTAGACAATGGGAGCGCCAATAGCATCATTTTGTCGGAATTGTTCGAAATGGGAAAGAAGCTGAGGATATTCCTTGACGATGGTTTTTAAGTA
>JBIOXR010000144.1:0-7490 GCA_044869735.1 Chlamydiales bacterium | reverse complement strand
GCAGAAAAAGTCGGTGCTGGCTAACTTGACAATTGAAACTTAAATATTGTACAATTCCTCAAAAAATACGTGGTTTTGTGCAATCTTCTGCTGATAAGCTATTCGAAATCGCTGAGTATCAACAAGGTTATTTTACCACTAGGCAAGCCAAGGCTTGTGGTTACGAAGATAATACCCACTCTTACCACGTACGATCCGGTAACTGGATTCGAGTCTATCGAGGGATCTATCGTCTTGCCAAATTCCCTCAGACAGAGCGCCCTGATCTTGTTATTTGGGCATTATGGTCGACCAATAGAAATGGGATAATGGAAGGGGTGTTTTCTCATGAGACAGCCCTAACTCTTCATAAACTGTCCGATATTATGCCCGATAAAATTCACATGACAGTGCCTAAAACGTTTCGTCGTCGCGCCCCTATTCCACCTATTTTAATTCTCCATTATGCAACCTTAAAATCAGAAGAAATTATTTTTCGAGAGGGTGTTTCAATTACAACTGTATACCGCACATTAATGGATAGCATTATAGCCGAAAGAATTTCTCATGAACTCATCATTCAATCTGTGAAATCTGCTCTCAACAAAGGAATGATGACCCGATCTGAATATAAACGATTATTAACTGATTCAAACGTGAAAAACTCCCCAATCTATACCCATATTAAGGATCTTTGATTTCATCTGTGAAAAGGTTTAATAGCGCAAATAATTTTAGAAAAAGCTTAGAAATGCGGCTTTTAAATCTTGCACACTCTTCTGGCCAAGATTTACAAAGACTCAGAAAACAAGTTGCATTTGAGCGATTTCTAGCTAGGTTGTTTGCTGATCCTGCTGTTCCTTGGATCCTCAAAGGTGGCCATGCCATGGAATTGAGAATAGAAAGCGCAAGAGCCACGCAAGATATTGATCTATCGCTTAAAGCCAGTCGAATTTCTGTAAAACCGCATCTTATTTTAGAACGTCTTCAAATGGCAATGAGCATGAAATTGGATGATTTTTTTGAATATAGGATCGGAGAGGCTCAATTAGAGTTTGATGGGCCACCTTACGGAGGATTTAGATTTCCAGTAGAGTCCAGAGTCGCTGAGCGTTCTTTCGAAAGATTTCATCTCGATGTAGGATGTGGTGATATTTCTTTAGAACCTTTTGATGTGCTAGAAGGAAAGGGATGGCTTGATTTTTGCGGTATCCCCAAACCGGTTTTCATTACGATTTCTCGCGAGCAACAATGCGCTGAAAAGATCCATGCTTATACATTACCGCGCGAAGGAGGGATTAATTCGAGAGTCAAAGATTTAGTAGATATTCTTTTATTGATCAGATTAAAAGATTTTGACTCTGAAAGATTTAGACATGCTTTGAATGTAACGTTTACGAGAAGAAATACCCATCCTCTCCCTCGTATACTTGCAAAACCGCCCCAAGCATGGGAAGGCACCTTTAAAATCTTAGCTTCTCACTGTGACTTAAATTCAAGTATGGAGTTAGCATTTGCTGACATGTCCACTTTTTACGAAAAGGCTCTATTTGTTCATGCATAGTGGATTCGAGTATTTAAAGGAGTTAATACTTTAACCACTTTAAGGTGGCATTATGCGCCCTATAGATTCTTTATAGAAGACACAGTTAAGGCAACCATTGCAAGAGGAGAGTATTTTTAGCAAATCACAGTTTTTTCTTTAACTGCCGTACGGAATGAATTGCCTAAAAAGATCGCCACGAGCAACCAAAGTGCTAATAATGGAAAACAAAGAATACCGCTTAGCATTAAATAGTGAGAACGACCGGCCAATGTACCAAAAGCAGTCTGTAAAGGAGAAAGCGACATATTAAATAGAGAACCACCTTGCTTTGAAAGGCGCGATCCAAATGTTTCGATCCATGCCTGCGCTTTAAATTTCACATCTGGAGTGGTCGGGATATAGAGCTGTTTAAGAGCTGGCCCGTTCAATGCATAATTGATAGCTTTGGAGCCCACCATAAGAGCAAAAAGAAACGTAAGAGAGTTCAGACCCAAAAAACCTGTTAGAGCAAGGCCAACAATAACAGGCATAGACGCCAGGGCTACGCCAATGCCCAGAAAACGAGTAACGTTACTAATTCCTAACAGTAAGCAAAATAGAGAAACAATGTTGACACTCGACCCATAGATGCTTAGGTAATTACTTAAAGCAACTCCTGAATACTGAGCACTTGCAGTAATTTTAAAGTTGAAATCAAAAATTGTTATTACGACCTCGTAAATAAAATTGACTGCAAATATCCCTAAAAGATAGCGATTTTTTAATAAGAGTTTTAATCCCTCCAAAAAGCCCGGTTCTTGTTTACTTTCTTCCACTGTTTCATTTTTCCCATGAAATGATGAAAGTAATTGCTTAGGAGTGCTTCTAAGGAAGTAGCGCACTAAAGGGATGATAAACAAAATCAAAAGCCCTAGACACGTCATTGATAGAGCATCTGTGGAACACCCCAGGCGATGAGGCAAGCCGCCAATGCTGTAAGGGAAGACAACTCCTCCAAGTTGCCCAATAGCCACAACTAATGGGAATCCTCTTTTTGCTGAAGCAGGCTCAGTCGTATCCGCCGCAAATGCCCAAAAGAGTGCGACAACAAGGGAACCAAAACTTTCTACAAACAAATACCAGATATAGCCAATTGCTTTTGTCCCCATAAGAAATAAGAACGACCTGCCCGCGATGATGTCAGCCGGAGCTTGCACTCTCATCATGAGTAAACTAAAACATAAAACAGAAACTCCATAAAAGGTCGGCAAAATAACTAGCATCCTCTCCCTTGAAGTTCTTTCTAGCAACTTCGTATAGAACATGACCAAAGGTAGAAGTGCCAGAACAGAAACAGTTTTGGCAAAAGGTAACTGAAGCTTACCTACTAGCTGAATGAAAACGGCATCTTTGAGCGGGCGCAGCGTCCAATATACCCCGATAATAAGAGCGAAAATGCAACCCATTCTCAAAAATTTTTGAAATTCTTCTCTCTCAAAATATCCAAAGTTAAACCGACACAACCGTTGAAAAAATCGCAATATACCGTTTCCTTTATCCATAAATTTACAATTAAATAAAAAAAACAAGGATATCCTCTTTGTTTTTATTTGTATTCTCGATATATTTGATATTCAAAATCGAAAAAATCGATTTGAAGATTGAGGTAATTACATGAAAGAATCGACGAATAATTCAAATAGTGCGCAATTACTTGAGGAGGAATGGTTGCAAAAGATTGAAGCTTCGTTAAAAAGTTTGCGCATAGCCGATTTAGAATTGTTTATTACCGCTGCCCATACTAAAAGTTTAGGAAAGTCTGCTTTATTTCATCACTTAAGTCAAAGTGCCGCTAGTACAGCTATTCAACGCGTGGAAGCTGCGTTTGGAATTCCTCTATGCGCTCATGAAAAAAGACAATTTCGCCTCACTCGAGAAGGTCAAATTTTATTCCCCAGGATTAATGGATGGGTTAAGCAATTGCGCGACTTAATCATTTCAAAAGACCAGATACCTATACGTCTCGCCACTACTCACGCAATTGCACAAATTGCAGTACCTGCATTGTTTGCTGAGGGCAATATAGAATTTAAACATATGCGCCCCGACCATGCCTATGCTGCCATTCTACATGACGAAGCTGACATTGCGCTTGTATTAGACAATGCTCCTTGGAAAGGGGTTGTAGCAGCTGAAATTGGAAGGGGTGATTTCCAACTTTATTCTAAAGAAAAAGATGTCTCCGTAAAACCAGTACTGCTACCGGAGGATCAAATGGAAGTATTATCCCTACAACAGAGTTGGTTGCAAGCACATGGATATTCCATTCCCGTTAAATCGCGCATCCCTAGCTGGTCGCTGATTGCTAATATCTGCGCCGATTCTTCCGAAGTGGGATTTTTGCCAGATTTTTTAGCAAAAAAATTAGGTTTGCACCCTGTTCTCTGGCAACCAGTCACTTCACAATATAGGGTTTTAGCTATTTATCGCCCTGCTGGGAAACAGTTGCAAGAACGTTTTAACCTACTTTTACGCGAGCTGCAAAGGGTTTTTACAACTTTCGGAAAGACTTAATCGCCCAAGAAGATGACATTATGCGCGAAGATACACGACTTCGGCGCCTATGGGGAGATGGTCGGAGGGTCTACTAAAATTCTCTCATGGGGTTCTTTCGAGGTTAATGCTTTGAATGTGTACCTCGCTGCCATCTCCCCCTTTCACAAAAATGTGATCCAGTTTCGCAGGCTTTGGCGAACCATCCTCTTCCGTCAAATTTGCATCATAGATTGTGGGATCAGAATCATCTGCATCAGTAATGTACCCGTATTCTCGAATAATATCCAATCGATCTGGGTAGTGTTCGGCGGTGACGTTAAAATCGCCGGCAAAAATATAAAGGTCTGCTTGGACAGCCTTCATGGTTTCGAGATCGTACCTCGTCTGATTATCTCCCGTTTGCGCTTCTTGTAGCTCCTTCTTTCTCAGCTCCTCCTCAAAAACCTCATAGGACAACGCAAAACCCCGTAAATGAGCGCTTCCCACGCAGAGTGTAGTTCCATTGGTATTATCCCTTAATAAGACAATCGTATCGGGTGAGGAATTAAAACTCCGAATATATTCAGGATCGTAACTAATGTTGGCATGATTCATCTTTGAAAATTTAGCTGTATTCCAAGCGATAGTACACTCCCGGCCAGCTGGGTTTTCATAGCTAAAAGTAGAATATCCTTCGGGCAGAATTGCTTCTAGATCTTCTGGCTTCATTTGCCAAGACTCTTGGAGGCAGATAATATCGGGGTTCCCGAATTGTCCGAAAGCCTCCTGAAAAAGATCGACGCGTGCTCTCTTCTCTTCTTCAGATACATGGTAATCATCGCCTATCAAGAGTGTCATATAGGCATCCAAAAATTGCCTTCCCTCTTGGATCTGATTCTTGAGAAAGCACATATTGGAGTAATCCCTCAATGTCGCTACATTCCAAGAAACAATGCGATAAGAGCTTTGTTCTCTATTATCGCCTTTCCCTTTTCGATGGCGCACAAAAAGGATAACCCCACCAATGAGCGTGTCTGTGATGAGGACTCCTCCGCTGCCTCCTAAAAGACACCCAGCAGCGATCGTGTTCACCTTAAAGTAAAGCAATAACCCTCCGGCAACCGAAGAGCCTATTGCCAGAGAAGCCACCAGGCTAATTGCCAGGATGGTCCCTTTATTAGCCCACAAAAATGAAGAGGGTTTTGAATGAGTCCTATCGGCTTCTTCAGCCCGATTCCAGATGCCCTGATGAGGGTTAATGCGTGTAGACATGATTATTATTCTTAAGGTTTTTTTTCTTATGAAGGCTTCTTTTAATAATGAGAAGTACTTGGGTACCCGCAATCGATGCAAAGAGGAGGGTCGCACCGCTGGCTACTCCTATGACGATGAGGGAACCGGTAAAAGTCATTTTAAAGGGGAGAGGGACTTGAGCGACTCCTAAACATCCTCTTGCGATTAAGCAGATCCCCGTTATGCTTCCCACAACACCCAAGGATAAAAAAAAGATATTTCTATTAGTGACTACAGGAGAAGTGGACAGTGTCAAAGGAACCTCATATTATCACGAAACTGGTTCGGAAGAGAAAGTTGTTGAGATGGAGATATGCTCTTTCCTTTTAAAGGAGATGTAGACCACGCTTAAAATATGGGGCAAAACGACGGGAATGACAAAGTAGTCGACGATGGACCAGACGAAAGCCACATCCAAAATAGAACCTACAAAAACGATAATCGCGCTTACTACATAGTAGGGGATGAAGTAGCGGCGGTTGGAGAGGAAACTGAAGCACTCTTGCCCATTGTAGCCGTTGCCGAGAATAGTGCCAAAACCGAAAAGAAAGGCTGAAATAGCAATCACCCACATCCCTATGAGGGAAAAATAATCGTGAAAAGAGGCGGCCATCATGTTAATTCCAAGAGTGACGGAGGGATCGAGCCATTTTTCTGTCATAAGAGCAATCAATGCCGAAAGGATCCAGATAAAAGCTGCAGAAAAAGTGGAAACCATGGCTAAAGTGCCCTGATGGATCTCTTCGCTGGTTTCAGCCATCGAATGGGGAATGGTCTGAGTGCCGAGCCCCACTTCTGTCGTATGTAAACCTTTGAACACCCCCCAACGGAAAGCACTCACAATACCTCCAATCGCTGCTCCTGGGAAGAAAGTTTGCGGCACAAAAGCCGATTTTATGATGAGCTTAAAAAGAGGGAGGAGCTGATCTATGTTTAAGGCGACAATCCAAAGTCCCGCTCCTACATAAAGGGCAAACATCACCGGAACAATTTTAGCCGAAAAGTTGGCTACTCTTTTGATACCTCCTATCAACAAGACGAGCATACAAATGGCTACGATGGCTCCTGTCACATAAGTGGGAATTTGCATTTTCCCAAGAAGAGGAGAATTCAATATGGAAGCCAGCTGATTCGATTGGGCAGCTGACCATACCATCATGAGGAGGAAGGTGAAAAAGGCGTACCATTTAGCAAGGAAAGGGGCAATTTCATCTTTTAAATATTGCATGGGCCCCCCTGCTATCGTCCCATCGCTATTCTTTTTTCTATAGGAAAGACTGAGAGAAACTTCGCAAAAATTTACGGCAGCTCCTAAACCCGTCGCGATGAGAAAGCCAATAATTGCTCCAGGTCCCCCTAACTTAATTGCAATCACAGGTGAAACGATGGTCGATATGCCAATGGTCGTCGACATTGCTGTAAAAAGGGCATGGTGAGCTTTTATCGTCGATTTTCCCTCTCTGATTTTCATTTTTTTACTAAAAAGCAGAGACCCTAAATAGGAGAACATGCGAGGGAGCATGCGAAATTGTATGAACCGCGTCTTGACCGATAAGACAATGGAAGCTGCTAAAATTACAAACGTAGAATAAAATAATATTTTATCGCCAAACGCAAACCAATCCAAAATTAAATCCCTCTCAATGATTTGGGGTATTATAGCTTCTTAGATATTTAAAGAGAAGAGAGGGGCCTCCGATGAGGCCCCTCAGCAGATCCCCTACCCGGCATTGATAAAATACCCGAGGTTCGGGGCATAGTATCGATTTCCCGAGAGTATCAAGCCGCTCTCTTCGTCTGTGCGCAGCCCCCAGAAGCGCCAAGGGGAAAGGAGCTTTTTATCAAAGACCTTCTCTTCTCCGAAGACGCTAAAACGGCTCCCACTCACCACCTCCCCTTTTTTCGGTTCGATAAGAGAGACTATACTCCCATGGACATCTTGCAATGGAGCGTAGAACTTCCCTTTCAACTCAAGCGCTACAAGGCAATCAGGGTCATCGGCAAAGACTCTAAAAGCTACTCTTCTATTCTGATCATCATAGGCAGCAATTTCTACTTCTCCATCGTACAAATAACGCTCCCCATTTTTACCAATGCGTCGGCCAAAAGAGTCGTAGGCATAGGAAAATTCCTCTTTGCCATTTGCATAGAGAATGAT
>JBIOXR010000143.1:0-8633 GCA_044869735.1 Chlamydiales bacterium | reverse complement strand
ATATAAGCACCTTTGCGAACTCCCGCTGCTGAGGCATACTTTTTTCGATCGATCGTGGGGACTTTTTGCCTGGTAAGAACAAGCACTGTAGGTTCGTGACGCAAAGGGATAATGTATTTCCACGCCTCTGCTACTTCATTGGCATCGGCGGGGCGAAGAGTGATGAGTCCTGGGATTGCGCGTAAAGAGGGGAGCTGTTCAATGGGTTGGTGGGTCGGCCCATCTTCACCTACGCCAATGGAGTCATGGGTAAAAATAAAGATCACGGGGATTTCCATAATGGCTGCTAAGCGCAAAGTAGGTCGCATGTAGTCGCTAAAGATCAAAAAGGTAGAGCCATAGGCTCGCACTTTGGAGAGAGCAAGGCCATTTAAAATAGATCCCATAGCATGTTCTCGAATGCCAAAGTGGAAATTGCGTCCTTTATAACTTCCTGCTTCAAAATCGCCGCTCCCTTCAAACTCAAGGCGCGTTTTTGTGGAAGGGGCAAGATCGGCTGAGCCTCCGATGAGCCATGGTAGATGTTTTGCAATTTGGTTGAGCACTTTTCCTGAGGAGTCGCGCGTGGCGATCCCTTCTTTGTCGGCGGGAAAGGTGGGAATTTCTTTATCCCAACCATCCGGGAGCTGACGATGTTGCATTTTATAAAGGTGATCGGCGAGTTCGGGATAGGCTTGTTCATACTTTTTAAAGAGAGCCATCCACTCTTCGCGCAGGTAGTGGCCTCTTTTGCCGATGCCCTCTTTAAATGTATCATAGACGCCGTCAGGGATGAGAAATTTTGCCTCCGGGGGCCAACCGTAATTGCGCTTAGTCAACCGAATTTCTTCTTCTCCCAAAGGTTCGCCATGGGCGGCATGGGTGTCTTGTTTATGGGGAGATCCCCAAGCAATGTGACTATCGACGATGATAAGAGTGGGAGCCCCTTTAGTAGCAAGGAAGGTTTCATACGCTTTTTGCAACATATGGAGGTCATTGGCATCGCCGACGCGGAGCACATTCCAGCCATAGCCCATGAAACGAGCGGCAATATCTTCGCTATAAGCAAGTGTGGTGCTTCCCTCAATGGTGATGCGGTTATTGTCGTAGATCCAGCAGAGGTTATCGAGTTCGAGATGCCCAGCCAGAGAGGCGGCTTCAGAGCTCACGCCTTCCATCATATCGCCATCGCCGCATAGGGCATAGACGTGGTAATTGAACATTTCGAAATTGGGTTTGTTGAAATAGGTCTGCATCCATTTAGCTGCAATGGCCATCCCAACGCTATTGGCGACTCCTTGACCTAAAGGACCTGTCGTAGTTTCAATTCCAGAGGTCAAACGATACTCGGGGTGGCCAGGGCATTTACTTTGTAGCTGTCTAAAGTGTTTAATATCATCGAGTGTGACAGAGAGGGTGCCTAACCGTTCATATTTTTCGTTGACGGCGCGCACTCCGGTGAGATGTAGCAAGGAATAGAGGAGCATAGAGGCATGACCATTCGAAAGAATGAAACGATCGCGATTCGGCCAAATGGGATCGGCAGGATCAAAATGGAGAAAGCGGTTCCAAAGACAATAGGCAACAGGAGCCAATGCCATGGGAGTGCCGGGATGGCCAGAATTAGCCGCTTGCACAGCATCCATCGAAAGAGTGCGAATCGTATTAATGGCGAGTTCATCTTTATTAACTTGATTAGCATTTGTAAAGGTATCTTTAATTTCGCTCATTTTTCCTCTTAATGTAATAAATATTTTCAAACCAAAAAAGTTGTCAATAAAATTTGATCTGTGTTTTATTTTTGAATAGAGAGTCATCTTAATTCAAGAGTTATCTATATGTCAGCAAAAGAAGTCATTGTTGTCACGGGAAGTTCTGGTCGGATTGGGAAGCGCCTGATCGAACGGCTTGGGAATCAATATCAATGCATCGGTCTCGATTTTATCGGGACGACCTCTTTTGTTCCTTCCATGGAATTCGTTTACGTCGATCTCGCTTCGGATGAGAGCGTCAGACAAGCCTTCCGCCGCATTGAATATGCTTACGGAAAAAAGATTGCGTCGGTAGTGCACCTTGCTGCTTTTTATAGTTTTGAAGGAACAAATCTCGAAAATTACGACCGGATCACCGTACAAGGCACTGCTCGGTTACTGCGAGAGCTTAAACGTTTTGAAGTGGAACAGTTTATTTTTACAAGTACGATGCTAGTGCACCAACCGACACGAAGAGGGGTGAAAATTACTGAGGATTTCCCTGTAAATGCAAAATGGCACTATCCCGAATCGAAGGTGAAAACGGAAAAGTTGATTTTAGAACAGCATGGGAATATCCCCGTCGTAATGATTCGCATTGCGGGGTGTTACGATGACGAATGCAATAGCATCCCCTTGGCACAACATATCCAAAGGATCTACGAAAAACAGTTAGCAAGCGTCGTTTTCCCGGGAAATGTGGAAAATGGGGTGTGTTACATCCATTTTGATGATGTGAACGACCAGTTGGCTCTCCTCATCGAGAAAAGGAAAAAGCTGCCTCCCGAGCTCATCTTACTAAATGCCGAAGAAGAGTCGTTGACGTACCGCGAATTACAGACTCTGTTCTCGATGGGTCTACATGGGAAAAAATGGCCCATGATCCACGTACCAAAAACTTTGGCGAAAGTTGGAGCCTGGGCTCAAGGGTTAAGTCCTATTGGACCTCCTCCTTTCATTAAACCTTGGATGGTCGATTTGGCCGACGACAACTACGAAGTGTCTATGGAAAAGTCGCGCCAAGTGCTTGGATGGGCTCCCAAAAAAACACTGAGCCGCTCTATCCCGAAAATCCTCGAAAATTTCAAAGCCGACCCTGTGTCATGGTACAAAAGGCATAAAATCCCCATTAGTCGCTATGTTTTAAGAGACGCTGAAAAAAAGGCAAAAAGTCATGACTAAAGAGATGAGTCTGAAAGAGAAAATCCATCGCGAACACCATGCCAAATTTTTATGGACGCGTTTTGGGATGGTAGTACTGGGCATCTGGCTTCTTTTTAGTCCTGAAAGTTTTGGTTATGTGCATCAACCGTCGCGCTATAGCGATTGGATTTCGGGCCTACTTTTACTCCTTTTTGGGTTTATGTCGATGTCTTATAGATTGAGATATTGGATCTGGGGCGGGGCGATAGTGGGGATTTGGCTCCAATTCGCTCCACTTATCTATTGGGCAAGAGAGCCAGCAAATTATGTGAATAACACTCTCATTGGGGTATTGGCGATTGCCTTTTGCGTCCTCGTCCCATTACGTCCTGCGGCTCTTGACCTCGGTCCTGAAATTCCTCCTGGTTGGACTTATAACCCCTCTTCGTGGCACCAGAGGATCCCGATTATTTTTCTCGCTATCGTCAACTGGTTTTTAGCGCGCTATCTTGCTGCTTATCAATTGGGTTATATCGATAGTGTTTGGGATCCTTTTTTTGGCTTAGGTACCGAAAAGGTCATAACTTCGATGATTTCTCAGCGATTTCCCGTCTCCGATGCTGGGATGGGAGCCCTTGCCTATTCGTTGGAAGCTATCATGGGCGCGAAGGGAACTACGCGCAGGTGGCACACGATGCCATGGCTCGTCGTCGTCTTTGGCTTTCTCGTCGTACCGGTGGGGTTTGTGAGTATTATTCTCGTCATGTTGCAACCTCTGGCGGTCGGTGCGTGGTGTGGGATCTGCCTCATCATCGCTGCATCGATGTTAATCATGTTGGCGTTGACCGTGGATGAGGTGGTCGCCGTTTTGCAGTACCTTGGTAGGATCAAGCGAGAGGGGAAACCTCTTTGGAAAGTTTTTTGGTTGGGTTCTGATTATACCGAAAAAGGAATCGATATACGAACGCCAACCTTTCAGGTATCTCCATGGCGCGTTGTGAAGGCGATGTTCTGGGGAATAACCTTACCATGGACTCTGGTTGCCACTGCATTGATCGGCGTATGGATGATGTTTTCGGGCGAGATCTTTGGCCTAAGTGGGATTATGCACAAAAGCAACGATGTATGCGGAGCTCTTCTCGTCACATTTTCTGTGATTGCCTGGGCAGAAGTTACTCGTTCTTTCAGATTCGCAAATATTTTTATCGGCGTTTGCTTTGCTATCATCCCCTTTATTCTTGGGGGAGGCAATGGCTTTGCCAAAATGCATGGGATAGTAATTGGACTTCTCGTCGTTCTTCTCTCCATTCCAAGAGGACGTGTGAAGGAGCAGTATGGAAGCTGGGATAAGATGATCCGGTGATTACCAATCGTTATCTTTAACATAGCCTAAGCGTATCAACTCTCTTCCAAAACGCTCCTTAAATAATAGTTTATGCTCTTCTCTAAAGACCTTTTTCCACGAACCGATGCGCCCTTCGCGAAATGTACCCGAGACAATTTCTTGATTTCCGAATAATTTCTCCGCACAGGATGCGATCTCCTCTTCAGTAAGAGTTATATTTAGATACTCGGCTAATTGCCCAAGAGTCTGGATTTGCTTTTTATAATCGCCGCCTCCCTGAGGGCCCACGAGATCCTCAAAGCGAACCACAAAAAAACGGGGATGATCGAGAAAGAGAGAGAGGTGTTCGCTCATTTCACAATAGGCCTCATCCGCAAAGACAAGTGAAAGTTTCTCTTCTATTGGAAGATCGAGCGATTTATACGCCCAATAGGCATAAGAGACGAAAGCATCCCTAATATCGCGAAAGATGAGGATGACTTTGGCATCGAGATGATGGGTTAATAAGTAGCAATAAGTAAAGTAAGGACTAAAGAGGTGGATCACAGGTATACCTCCTTCGTCGAGCAAAGCGTCGATTAAAGAGGGAGAAAAGTGAGCTCCATCGTAGTGGCAGTACATTTTTGTGGGTCTATTTCCTGAAATCAGAATCAAGGCTTTCATCAAAAGCCCGGTGCCCCCTTTAGCTTGGGTTGCTGCAATGCACTTTTCTTGAACACCATAAAGCGTTGGGGAGATAAAGATGAGAACGACTAACCATTTAAGAATCATAATTTATTTTCAAAGATAAGCTGACGAGTAGTTTCCATTAGACGGACCATATAGTGAAGGTTATGCAAGGTGGAAAGGATCTGAAAAGTCGTCTCTTTCGCTTTGAAGAGGTGGTGGAGATAAGAGAGAGTATAGTGTTGACATGTGAAACAAGCACAATTGTTTTCGATCGGTCTAAATGCCTTTTTATAAAGGGATTGTTTGATGCGAATGCCCCCAGAATCGGTGAAAAGAAAGCCGTGGCGCGCGGCCTTTGTTGGGTAAGAACTATCAAAAGTATCGATGCCTAAGGGAATGAGGTGAATAAGCGATGTAAGATCTCCAATGCCAAGCAGATGGGTTGGTTTTTCATCGGGAAGAAGCGGGCGGGTATAGGCCATCAGATCGAAGAGTTCTTGTTTATTTTTTCCTACGCTTCCTCCAATGGCAAAGCCATCAAAAGGAAGAGGAGTAAGGATATCGCAGCTTTTTTTTCGCAAATGTGGGTCGATGCCCCCGTGGATGACCCCGTAGATCGCTTGCTGTTTTGGGTTGGCAAGATGAGTTTCGAGCGAGCGGATTTCCCATCGGTGCGTTCTCTCGAGCGATTTTATTAGTTCTTCTTTTTCCGTATGGTAAGGGGGTAATTCGTCGAGAGGGATGATGATATCGGCTCCTAAATCTTTTTGGATGGCAATCGACGATTCGGGAGTGAGCAAGATTTTGCTTCCATCGCGGTAAGAGCGGAAGATGACCCCTTCCTCGGTAATTTTTAGCACCGAGGTATTGCCCTTTTTTTGTCCTGCACTTTTTAACTCTTCGTGGACCGATCCAAAGGCAAGGCTGAAAATCTGAAAACCGCCCGAGTCGGTAATCAACGGACCGGGGTAGCGAATAAAAGAATGGAGCCCTCCAGCTTCCTTTACAACCTCTGCTCCAGGTTGCAAAAGAAGGTGGTAGGTATTGCAAAACATCAATTGTAGTCCCAATGAGGCGAGAAGGGTATTGTCGAGGGCTTTAATTGTTCCGTTGGTACCGACGGCCACAAATCCGGGAGTGTCGATGATACCGTGAGGAGTATAGATACGACCCACTCTTGCACGAGAGAGAGTAGAGGTGTGGAGAATTTCAAACTGGAAGGGTTTCATAGCGCGGTTGCAATTTTTTAGCTAATAGGGAAAGGGGAAGTGTACAACACGAAGCAATCAGCTTCACAAAAGTACTAAAAATGATAATCTCGACGAGAGAGCCCATCTGCGACCAGAGGCCAACAAGAGAGAAAATCAACGTGTCGAGAAGAGTCGAGAGAAAAAGGGTTGCCAGCATGCGAAGAGGCAGGTACTTTCCTTTTGTCTTTTGACGCAAAAAAGAAAAAAGAGAAAGATCGGCGGCCTGAACGACAAAAAAGGAGAGGAGAGAGGCAAATACTAAACGAGGAAGTGGTCGAAGAAGGGAAGTAAAGTAGACATGGGTCGTGTCATACTCATTGGGAATATAAGCAAGATGAATCTCTGAAAAAACGACAAAGCAGAGCGTTGTGAAAAAAGAGATGGCGACTGCTTTGCGGGCCGCAACTTTCCCGAAAAATTCTTGCAGAAGCGAAATGCCAAAGAGATAACCCACAGCTAACGGTTCTGCTGCGGTGATGTTAAAGTTAAAACAATTGACTTGCTTAAGCACAAAAAAATCCATAAGAACAGAAAGCAAGGAGAGGTAAGCAATACCACCCTCTTTGCCCAAGCGAAGAGCTATCAAAAACAGTGAGAAAATCAGTAAGGCATGGGAAATAAAAATGACTGTGTCGTTCATATTTAGATCATGGGATCTTTAAAAAATTTTTGCAAAAAATCTTGAACATTATACAACAGGTTTGAAAAAATGAGAACCCTTGTAATGAAATTTGGAGGAGAAGCGGTAAAAAGGCCTGAAGCCTTTGCTTCGATAGCTGATCTTATTATTCAACGATCTAGGGAATACCAGCGGATAGCCATAGTAGTAAGTGCCATGAGTGGGATGACCAACCAGCTCATTGCCATGGCACATCAGGTGAATTCTGCCCCACCACGTAGAGAATATGACATGTTGGTCAGTGCAGGAGAGCGCATTAGCATCGCTCTGCTGGCGATGGCCTTAGAGGCGCAGGGAAAAGAAGCAGTGAGTTTTACTGGCAGCCAATCGGGAATGATCACCAATAACCACCACACCGAAGCTAAGATCGTCGATGTCAAACCCCATCGACTCAATCCTCCTCTACAGGAGGGGAAATTCGTCATAGTCGCCGGTTTTCAAGGGGTGAGTGCCAAGGGAGAGATTACGACGTTAGGCAGAGGAGGGTCCGACGCAACTGCAGTTGCTTTGGCGATTGCCCTAAGTGCCGATCAGGTCGAGTTTTATAAAGATGTGACAGGTATTTTTGACGCCGATCCAAAAATCAATCCTGAGGCAAAACAATATTATAATCTTTTATATGGAGAGGCTTTAGATGTGGTCTACAAGACCGGAGGAAAGGTGTTGCTGCCGCGCTGTATCGAATTGGCGGCTAAGAATGCCATTCCTCTTTATATCCTCTCGTTTGAAAAGCGCAACCGGGGAACTCTCATCTACGAAAAGAAGATGAAACCCTCGACACCCATCTATGAGGAGTGAAAAGTGAAGATAGAACTGCCTGGACAAGAAGAAAATGCAATTTATCTCCAAGTAGTCGATAATCTTTTAAAAAAGATCTTCAAAAAAGACAATTCTCATAGTCTTGACAAGCATCTTCCCCTCATCGCATGTAGTGAGTGGAAAGAACCTCCCTTCATCCTTTCCTTTTATTTGCTCTGCCACTTCCGCCGCAATGCGTACCGATTTTTTTATGAGATGTTGAGTCGATGGCTCATTCCTGGCAAACAGTTCAATATTTTGATGCAATTTGCCATTGATTTTCGACTTCCCGAGCTCAGCGATGCGACTTATATTGGTGGCGAGGTGACTTTGCTCATGGAAAACGAAAGAGATCTCCTCGTCATGAAAAAAAATCTCCCTACTCTTGAAACTGAAATGCGACTGGGGATTGTCTCCTCATATCAAGCCAATCGCATTCTTGAAATCAAAGGGTTAACGCCCGATGAAAAGACGGCGATGATCCAAGAGAAAATCGCCTCCTTGGTCAAACGGCGTCCCCAAGATCTCGATTACGATATTTTCTGTGAAATGCAACATTTCCTCGTCTTGTGCAAAGAAGAGTTCAAGGTGTGTCGCGACTACCGGCACATGAGTAGGATCATTTGCGTTCTCTATCTTTTTAGAAAAGCACTGCGCCATTCCTCAGAAGCTTATATAGAAAAGAGGTTCATTAGCGTAAAACTCATCCGAGCAAAAGTGTATTGTAACCCAGGCTGCAAAGCTGTTTTAGGGATTGCCGTAGGTATTAGCTTTTTGCGCGAGCACGAATATTGTGAAGAGAGGCATATCGTGAAAGCAGCCTCTTCTATTATTCCTGAGGTGATTCTCGTCCAAGGCTCCTTTTTTCTTAACACCGGTAGAGGAGACCCCACGCGCACCTACTATTTCGAGATAGAGAAAGAGAATGGTTCTCCCTTTCACCTCGACGAGGAACGGTTGCTTAAGAAAGAGCTGCCCGTTGTTTTGAAGCGGTGTATCGAAGAGAAACTCAATCCTAT
>JBIOXR010000142.1:0-21079 GCA_044869735.1 Chlamydiales bacterium | reverse complement strand
AGCAAGGATCATTTCTAGAGACAACTTTAAATCAATGGATGCATCCTCAATGAGACAATTTTTTCTTATAGTTGTGTTTTTGGTTTTAACGAAAGTTGGAAATGCGGAAGAAATTTGCAATAATATTAATGAAAGAGAGCAAATTTCATTTTACAGAGGATATCTTCTTTGGCAAGAATATCTTCGAAAACCTGGAATCTCTTACGATTTCGAGCAACTTATTGCGGGCATGCGTGCAGCTCAAAATGGTGACGCTCTTTCATGTGACGAAGATAGCTTGCAAAAGAAAATACGCGAATTTCAGGAAAATTTGCATACGAAACAAATGAATGAAAATTTGATAGATGCTGAAGCCTTTTTGTCAAAGATAGCTCAAGAGGATGCAATCGAACTTGTGCCTAATAAGCTGTATTATAAAATTATAAAAAACGGTGAGGGTAGAAAGATTCAGTCGGGTGACGTACCTATGCTGAATTATACTGTATGGACATATAATAGATGGGGAGAAAAAGAAATTATCTCATTCGATACTCCCCATCCTGTGATGCTCGAAGATACAATTTCAGGATTTGCTCAAGGAGTGACTGGGATGTTAGAGGGAGAGATAAGACAAATTTTTATTCATCCCGATCTTGCTTATGGTACCTATGGAAAATTTGACCCTAATCTTTTGATAATTTTTAAAGTAGAAGTTGTCAGAGCTGAAAGTAAAGAATAAGCTATTTAATCAATAGCGTTGCTTAATTTCGCCTTTTCTTTTTATCGCGCTCTTTGCATTGGCGGATGACCTCGGCTCTATAGTCAGCCTCTGTATTTTGTTCGAGCATCTGTTTGATGATTGCTATAATGGGGGGATATTTTTTGTCGTAGGTAGATTTGATTTGCTCAGCGGTGCGGGTTGGTAGATCCCTTGTCTCGGCACACTCTTGTACATTATCCACTCCCATGAGAAATTCTATATTTTCGAGTAGGTGCCACCCGCACGACCAGACATCGTTTTGTTGCTTCACCATGTTCTCTTTATAAATCGTATCTTCTGAATTAAATATCTCCAGGACGATCTCTTCGATACGTTCTTTGAATTCTGGATATAATGCAGGATAGGTATCCACTAAGGTAATTCTTGCTTGTGTAGAATCGCTTTCGCTCCCCTCAATGACAAGGAGAAAGCAATGCGGGAGATGGCTGCGATTTTTTGGAGTCACTCCGATGGGAATAAAGAACTTAGAATCGGGAAAGCGTTGATGGAGCTTAGAGTATAAATGAATGACTGCTTTTAATGGCTGTGGATCAAAATCTTCTCCATCTAAATGTTTTAGGCCAGTGATCAGATATTTTATTTCGTCTGAATTTGTACAAATTTGTTGCCCATCCTTTATAAACGCCGTATTTCGGTAGTGGCGAGACAAATAATTAGCTTCCAAGATGAGGTTGACGATGTCCATATTGACATTTTCGCACCCATGAGTTTCTAAATTATAGATGGCAGCAAGAGCTTGCACCATATCCAAATCACCGACGAACTGATAGTCGGGTCTTTTAAAAAGCTTTTGAGATGCAGATGGGCGTTTGTAGAGGGAAAGTCCGAAAAGTGCAGAAGCTAATATTGCCTCCCCGGCGCCAGCAGCCATGAGCGCCGTCGGTAGATAGAGCGCTCCTATTCCACTCCCTCCCCCTAAAAGGATAAGCCCAGCTAAGGCTGTAATGCCCCCTGCTCCCATCCCTGCTTCGGCAATATATTTTACCTTTATCCAAGGAAAAGAAAAATTGCCCACTTTATTTACAAACATACAATTATTATATTGAGAATTTTTAAAAAAAACCACTCAAATAATTGATATAATTAAAAGGCTACAAATCCGCTGAGGAAGAAGCCTTGGAGGCCTAGAGTTAAGGTATCATCAGTGGAATTTAATAGATTGATCTGAGGAACGTTGGTCCACTGATGGAATTCCCAGCCGGTCCTCAGGCCAATGATCGTCTCGCATAGTTTTAGACCGTAAGTGAGGCCAAT
The DNA here is from genome assembly GCA_044869735.1 of Chlamydiales bacterium. Classification (GTDB taxonomy): domain Bacteria; phylum Chlamydiota; class Chlamydiia; order Chlamydiales; family JAAKFR01; genus JBIOXR01. The sequence goes on along the minus strand of JBIOXR010000142.1, from coordinate 19,065 downwards.
TTGAATATCAAATCCGGGAACCAGGACGCATGTGCATCCTCTACCTTCAAAGGTGACGGGCAAAGGGGCTTCATCATTGGTTACGCCATCGGCATCGATATCCCAGTGTTTAAGCCCATAAACCAAAGCAAAGGAGGGATTGATAAAGAAGCTAAAGCAAGAAAATAGGGGAAAATCGACATCGAGTCCGGCTTTAAGGCCAGCGCCATGATAATCGAGTTTCACATCAAAAAAGACGGAATTGGCCCCACTTGTCGCCGCTACATCGAGCCTTTGGTGGAGCAAAAGTCCTTCGACGCCAAAGTAAGGAATAAGAGTCGCGCAGCAAGTAGGACAGGTAGTGGATAAAATGATTTCCCAGGTTTGATAGGTAATCCGATGTTTTTGAAAAAGAGAAGTCAGGGTGTCGTAATTAAAACTGGCCCCTTCTGCTCCTAATTTGCTTCCAAGGAAATCGGAGAGGATGACCGAATCGACAGGAGCTTGACGGCTTACCTGCCCTTCAGGTTGGATATAGGTATAAGAAGCAGCCAGATTCCAGCCGCAAAAGAGATCGTCATAGCCAATCGAGCCGCGTACACCCGGCTTCCAGTCATAGCAGATGAAGTTGAGTTTATTCTCACCTGTTCCTATAGGGAGGGTCGTCGTCGATCCTGCGCGGGCATTGCTTATACAAGGCTTCCACCACAAAAATTCGGCTTCGATCCACAAATTTCCCGTCCAGCAGTAGTTGTAACAGTTGGTAGCTGGGTAACAATAACCTTCAACATAAGCGGTAAATAATAAGAAGGTTAATAACGCTCCGACTAGTTTGTTAAACATGATTTACCTATTTATAGTTTTCAAGCAATGTCAAAAGGGATCACAAGGCAAAGCGCCGTAATGATGATAAGCGACAAGCGAAACATCTGGCAGGCCCAGCGCTCTGTATCTTCTCTTTTGTACCCTCTGAGGCATAATGCTAGCCATAGTACACCCAGCACCGCTGCTGCGGCAAAATAGAGGTAGCCGGTGTAGCCAAAGATAGTCAACAGAGGGGTTGCAAAAAGAAAGCAAACGATATAGAGGACCATGCGCCTTTTAGTTTTATCGATCCCTTTTTTGATCGGCAAAACGGGGATGTTAGCTGCTGCATAATCGTCAAAATGGTACATCGCAATAGAGAAAAAATGGGGCATCTGCCAAAAGATCATCATGGCAAATAAGACCATGGCACCAGCATCAAATTGGCCACTGACGGCACAGTACCCAATCACAGGAGGTGTCGCTCCTGAAATACTTCCAATGGCTGTACCGTAGATCGTGCGTCCTTTCCACATGCTATACAAAAAGACATAGGTAAAGAAGCCAACAGCCGTTACCATCAAAGTTAGTATGTTCGTGAAGCGGTAGAGAGACCAAGCCCCTGCCAAGGCGAGAAGAGTGCCAAAAAGTAGAGCTTTATTTTTTGAAATAATTCCCGTAGCAAGAGGACGATTTTTGGTTCGCTCCATTTTTTTATCGATTTCTCTATCGATGTAATTATTAAAGACACAAGCTGAGGCAATGATGAGGGTTAATCCTAGGAGAGTCGCAAGAAAGAGCCAAAAATTAAAAGTCCCTTTGGAGGCGAGGAGAAATCCTGCAGCCACAGTGACGAGATTGCCCAAAATAATTCCTGGTTTAGTTATCAAATAGTAATTAAGCATCCTTTCACCTTTTTAGAAGGAGGGTCATGGTCATTCCGGGCATGACCCGATATTTGAGGTCGAACATGATCCAAAGAGATCCGAAAATGACAATGAGAACGACCAGAGCCATGAAGAGAAAAACGAGGGTTTCCCAACGCGGTTTAGATTCTTTCCCCAAGTGTAAGAAAAAGAGGAGCTGTGCAATAGCTTGCAAAATAGCAAGGGAAGCGATGAAATAGACAATGATCGTATTGGAAATGGGGCGAAAGACGACCAGACCAAAAGCAATTAGTGTGAAGAAGAGAGAGGAGAAAAAGCCGATCATGTAGGAGGAGAAGGAGCCGTGCCACTCTTTTTGGATTTCTTGAAGAGTGTTTTCGTGTTCTATCATTTTAAATCACTCCGAGTAGGTAGACGAAAGTAAAAATAAAAATCCACACCAGGTCTAAGAAATGCCAGAACATGTTAAAACAAACAAGTCTTCGGAAGGTAGGTACTGTAATTCCCATGATGCCAACTTGTACCATCATCACTGCCATCCAAAAGAGACCGATCGATACATGCAGGCCGTGAGTGCCGACTAAGCTAAAAAAAGCGGAGAGAAAGGCGCTTCTTTGCCAACTATTTCCCTCGCGCACTAGAGCAGAAAATTCCCTTACCTCAATGACGACAAAGGAGAGACCTAGCAGAAAAGCAAGAATAAACCAGGGGAAGACTTTAGATTTTTCGCTCTTTTTGGCAGCGAGCATGCCAAGGCCGCTAGTGAGACTGCTTCCAAGCAATAACATGGTTTCAATAAAAGCCGTGCGTACATTGAAGATATCATGAGAAGTGGGACCACCAAAGGTGCTATGCCGCAAGACAAAATAGCTCGCAAATAGAGTTGTGAAGAGCAAACAGTCGGTCATCAAGTAGATCCAAAAACCGAAAATGGTTTTGTGATAGGCATCTTGATGGGGATCGGGAATTTTAGTTTGTGCTGCTGCTTCTATCATGTGTAACGATGCCTCATGGCAAGCTCGGCTTCCATTTTTTTCACCTCTTCTGCTGGGATAAAATCGTGCTTATCTCTTTGAGAGAGATGGGTAATTAAACAAGTAAGGATTCCTAGAAATGATCCGATCGTGAGCCAGGCAATGCGCCAGGTGAAGCCAAACCCAAAGAGAAGGCTGAGAATGCCAATGTAGATAGCTATAGGAGTATCTCTTGGGATATGGATATCTTCATAGTTTTGCTGGAGGCTTCTTGGTTCATGGCCATGTTTCCACGCCCAGAAAGGATCGCGTTGATCGACACTAGGGATAAAGGCAAAATTGTAAACGGGAGGTGGAGAGTGAATCGACCATTCCAACGTTCTTCCGTTCCAGGGATCTCCCGTTCTATCAGGGTGTCTTTTCCTCTCCTTAAAACTAACGACGATCTGCAGCACTTGGAGGCAGATCCCACAGAAAATAGTGCCTGCTCCTAGTCCAACGAGCAGAAAATAAGGGTGCCAACCAGTAGACCCTTCATAATGGTCCAAACGCCTCGTTGCTCCCATAAAGCCAAGCATGTAAAGGGGCATAAACGCGAGTAAAAAACCAACAAACCAACACCAGAAGGCGTAGACCCCTAATTTTTCGTTTAATAAAAAGCCTGTGACTTTGGGAAACCAATAGGCAAATCCGCAAAAAAAGCCAAAAAGAAAACTCCCAATGACCATTCCATGGAAATGGGCAATGAGGAAAAGGCTATTGTGTAATTCATAATCGACCGGAGGAGAAGAGAGGAGAATACCCGTCATGCCCGCTACGCTGAAATTTAATACAAAGGCAAAAAACCAAAGCATAGGAGTTCCAAAGTGGACCCTCCCTCTAAATTTTGTGAAGAGCCAATTAAATACTTTGACCCCTGTAGGAATGGCAATCGCCATCGTCATCACGGCAAAAAAGGAATTAACTGCAGGGCCTGCTCCCATTGTAAAGAAGTGGTGTAGCCATACGATAAATGAGAGAAAAGCGATGGCGACGATTGCCCAAACCATCGAGACATAGCCGAAAAGCCTTTTCTCAGAAAAAGTGGGAACAACTTCGGAGAAAACGCCAAAGGCCGGTAAAATGAGGATATAGACTTCTGGGTGGCCCCACGCCCAAATTAAATTGACATACATCATCGGATTGCCGCCATTTCCCGCAGTGAAAAAATGCATGCCAAGGTAGCGGTCGAGTGTCAGCATGGCAAGGGTTGCGGTTAAAATGGGGAAGGCGAAGATAATAAGAACCAATGCCGCGAGGCAACTCCACACAAAAATAGGCATTTTCATCAGAGTCATTCCTGGGCAACGCATCTTTAAAATAGTTACCAGAAAGTTAATGCCGGCTAAAGTACTCCCAATGCCTGCGATTTGTACCATCCATATCCAATAATCGACGCCTTCGTTGGGAGTATATTCAAGTCCAGAAAGAGGAGGGTAAGCGAGCCACCCTGCAGGAGAAAATCTCCCAATAGCCAACGAGACTAGACTGAGTATAGCCGCTGAGGCAAAGAGCCAAAAAGAGACGGCATTTAAAAAGGGAAAGGCGACATCACGCGCACCAATCTGCAAGGGAATAATCAAATTCATCAATCCGAAGATAACTCCCATGCCGACGAAAAAAATCATGGTGGTGCCATGGGCGGAAAATACCTCTTGAAAATGATCGGCGGAAATAAATCCGTGATGGGAACCGACGGAGAGAGCTTGCTGCGCTCTCATCATCAACGCATCGGCAAATCCCTTGAGAAATAAAACAAGCGCCACGATGATATACATGACGCCAATCTTTTTAGGATCGAGGGAAATGAGCCACTCTTTCCAAAGCCATTTCCAACGCTTCAGGTAGAAAATAAGCCCCAAGATTACTACTCCCCCCAAAGCCATAGAAATAACAGCGATATTCTGGCTTATCTCATGCTTGAAGGCGTCTAGGGTCAATCTACCAAACATATATTACTCTTTCTTCTCTTGCGGGTGCATATATTTCATCACGATTTTTTCAAATAGGTCATCATCTTCCAACGTAAATCGCATCACGGGGGAATTTTCACTCGGTTTTGCCAACTCGGCATAATTTTCAAAATTTAAACTCTTAGCCCCGCTTTTTACTTCTTGCACCCAGTTCAGATATTCCTCATCTGAGCTTGCTTTAGCTATAAAATGCATCCCTGCAAATCCCACCCCGCTCAAGTTAGCTGATGATCCTCTAAATTCGCCTGTCTGGTCGGCGATGAGGTGGAGCTGGGTCTTCATCTTCGGCATCGCGTAGATTTGTCCGCCTAATTGAGGAATCCAAAACGAGTTCATAGGAGCGTCAGCGGTAATTTCAAAACGGACCGGAGTTTTTTCAGGGAATTGGAGAAAATTCACTAGAGCAATTTTCTCTTCGGGATAAATAAAAAGCCATTTCCATTGAAGGGCCACTACTTGAACTCTCAGCGTGGGTTTTTCTGAAGGAATGGGGCGGAAGGGATCTAGTTGGTAGGTTCTAATCAACGTGATCACCCCTACTAAAATAGTAAGAACGCACGGCACCCCCCACCAGATATACTCTGCCAGGCGGTTGTCATCCCAATCGGGCGTGTATTTCCCATGGGGATTATCGGCTCTATATTTCCACGAGAAGATAAAGGTCAGCACATAAACGGGGATGACGATGAGAAGCATGACTGCCTGGATGATGAAAAGGAGGTTGCGTTGTTTAATGGCTATTTTTCCCTTGGGAAACAAGACGGCGATCTCTCCCCATCCATAGCGGACTTCTGCCGGCTGCATCAGAAGAAAGAGGAGCAAAATGCATCCTGAAAAAAGGAGAATAAAGAGGACTGGTTTCTTTTGTTGCATCATAGAAATCTAAGATTAAAAAAAACTCTAACAAAAGCAAGTCCGATTTTTGTAAAATTTGAAAATATGGATGAATCTCCTCCTCACGAAGAACTTGAAGCCTCCCACACTGTGGAAGCCATCAGCCGCCGTTTAGCGAAAGGTCCTCAGCATAATTATCTTAAAGATTTTATCTACGGTGCTATCGATGGAACTGTGACGACATTTGCCGTCGTCGCCGGAGTTGCGGGGGCTTCGCTTCCTATGAATGTGCTCATCATATTGGCGTTTTGCAACCTTATAGCCGACGGATTTAGCATGGCAGTGAGTAATTTTCTTGGAACGCGAGCAGAGCAGGAGCTCCGTAGCAAAGCAGAGAAAGAAGAGAAAGCTCACATTGCCCTCGTGCCTGAAGGAGAGAAAGAAGAAGTGCGTCAAATTTTTGCAGCCAAGGGATTTAAGGGAGAAGATCTCGAAAAAATCGTCCAGGTCATCACCTCCGATGTCAAACTTTGGCTCAATACCATGATGCAAGAGGAGTATGGCTTGCCTTCCCAAACTGCCTCTCCGTTAAAAGCTGCCTCAATTACTTTTTTTGCTTTCCTGGTTGTCGGGTTTTTCCCTCTCTTTTCATTTGTTGTGAAATATATCTTTCCTGGAATTCCGCTCGATCCATTCGTGCTGAGCGGATGGATCACAGGATCGGCATTTTTTATCGTAGGTACATTTAAAAGCCTCTTCGTGAAAAAAAAATGGTTCATTAGTGGTCTAGAAACCCTCCTTGTCGGAGGTCTTGCTGCGGGACTTGCCTATCTTGTCGGTACTCTTCTCCAGTCAATTTAACATTTCCTTAAAACTATTATCTCATTATAATTCTGAGCATTATGAAATACATCCTCTTATTCTTTCTCTCTTTCTGCTCTTTTTTGCCCGCCGACTCTTTTTCTGTTCTCGTCGTAGGTGGAGGTCCTGCTGGCCTAGCAGCCGCTATGGAAGCAAAACTACGAGGAACTGACGTCAAAATAATTGAAAAACGCCCTTCTTATACAAGAGAACAATGGGTGATCCTCGCTCCCTCTTCTTTACAGTTGTTGGAAAAATGGGAGATTGTCTGCCCAGAATTAAAAGAACTGGAATATGGAGAGCGAAAAATTGGCCTCATTCCCATTTGCGAACTCGAAAGATGTATGGCCAAGAGAGTAGATGAAATGGGCATTCCGATCATAAGAGGGAAATATAAAAAATCAAAGGAAGGGAACGCCATCATTAAAACAAGCAAAGGGAAAATCTCTCTTCCTTACCACCTCCTTATCGGAGCCGATGGAGCACACAGCCGCGTGAGAAAAAAAGCTCATATTCCCTTACATAAAATGGGAAAAGCCACAGGAGCCGTAGCAGTTCTCCTTCTGGCTCCTTCTGCGCAAGAACCCTCCCCTCCTTTCAAAAAAGGCAATTTCTTTTTAAGAAAATTCCCTACTTCTTCGGGCTTGTGTTTCCTTTTTGGGCAAACTCCATCGCATGATCGCATTCCCTTAGAAACATTCATCGAAATTTCTGAGCATTTGGGTTGGACAGAGGAGGTGCAAAGGATGAAAGAAGGGAAATTCTTATTTTATTTCAATGGCATTGAGGTCATCCTCCAACAGGCTGCCTATTTCTCCAACGACGAAGGGGCTACTATCCTCATCGGGGATGCGGCAGCTTGTGCGAGCTTCTTTCAAGGGATGGGATTAAATACCGCATTGCAAACAGCAGTAATCGCTGGTGATTTAATCTCACATCATAATTTCCAAGCGTTTAACGAAGCCATGCGTTTCACTACTGACAAGCTCATTGAAGGAAGTCGATACCTTTTCTCTTAAAGGTACTTGGTGATTCCCAAAGTAATCGCATGGTCGCGCAGATGGATCTTTGAATCACTTATGAGAGAAAGCGTTCCGATGGGAGGGCCTGCATCAAAAGAACGCTCTCCACTCATATCAATGTCGCGATAGTCGGTATAGACATAATCAGCGCGCAAATGCCAGTCGCAGAAAAGATGATACTCTAGCCCTCCCCCCACGCGCAGAGCCGCGCGGGTACTATGGGATGAGATACTCTTATCGAAGCTAATGGCCGCAGCAGGGTTTTCAAAAAGAGCCTCGTAACGACAATCGACTCGCGCACACGAAACGCCAATAGTTCCAAACAATAAGGTCGAAGGGCTAATCAACACTCCTGGCCTTGCTTGTATACCAAATTGCCACGGCTTCACCCTGGAGCGCGACATTACGGTAGTATTAGCTGTAAACAAAACATTGTTAAATCCATCGATAAATAATTTTCGATTTATGTCATTATTTACATAGGGGGAATATTGGCCGAAAATCTCCACTCCTGCAAAGAGAGGAATGAGACAGCAGAATTGAAAGCTATATCCTCCATAAATAAGTCCTCGAAAGGCATTCTTATTATGGTCGGCAGAAAAAATGTGGGGATGAATTCCTAGCTCGGGAGATTCAGGTCCTGGGGCAATGTTAAGCATGTTGACGTCGTGATGGTTGTTCTCAAAAGTTCCACCAATTGCACCCCCTAAGTACCAGCCACAAAAACGGGGAGCGGCGCTCCACTCTTCACAACAACCTTCACGGCAGCCGAGGTAATAAGAGAGTCCAAATTGCAACTCGTGAGTGCGCAGGTGCACTTTATTTGCATTGACGACATCGAGAGTCGAGCTTCCTACGGTCCCCGTATTAGCTCCTTCGGTATGAAGAGAACCATATTTCGTGTAGATATATTCAATACGCAGCCCAAGCCTTGAACAGAGCGCCTGTTCGATACCTAATCCCAAGCGCAAAAAGGGACCTTGCCTATGCTCCGACTCAATCACCTCCACATCGAAAGGTTCACCCAAGATTCCTGCATTGGAAGCATCGGTATGGTATCTTATCTGGGTATTGGTTATTCCCACGCGCCCATAAAATAAGGTTTGAGGCGTGAGCAAGATACCTGGTCTAAAGTCGATGCCATAGTGCCAAGGCCCTACCCTCACTTTATTATTATTAAACACTCCCTCTGAAGCATCTTCGGCTGGAAAGATATTATCGTTTTGACGATGGAGACTAGCTTTTTGGTCCGAATATTTTCCAAATACTTCTACCCCAGCATAAAGAAAGCAGAGTTGGCACCCAAAACCGGCATAAATCTCTCCCATCCACGTATCACCAAAAAAGTCGGCTTCGAGATCGCTGATGTAAATATTAGAAATTTCCCCAGTGGACAAAGATCCAAAACCATTTCCTGTCTGACTACCGTCGAGAATTGCTCCTCCCGCCCCAGCTCCAAAATAGAATCCATCAAAACATCCCGATCCAAATGCAGGCAAAGTAGAGACTAATCCCGTCAATAAAATAAAAATCGTTCGCATGCGACCACCATCCAGTAATTCTTGCCCTATATCAAAAAGTATCAATTTAAATTCAAGTTATATATTTTTTTGCCATGACGAAAAAATTCCAGTGGATAACGGCCGCGCTCTTTTTCTTTGTCGCGTGGTTTTCAATCTATGTAGTAGTGAGAAGCCATAACGCTTTAGTCCTTCATCCCAAAGGAATAATTGCTGAAAGCCAATTGGAACTCATGATTGTCAACACGCTTCTCATGCTACTCATCATTTTTCCCACCCTTCTCTTACTTCTAGTGATCGCATGGAAATACCGCTCCAATAATCGAGGGGTGACTTATGATTTGGAGTCGCCCTCCTATAGCCCATTGAATAATTGGATGTTTTGGCTCCTTCCTTCCATTATTGTCGCTATCATGTCAGTGATCACATGGAATGCCACTCATGCCCTAGACCCTTATAAACCTATCACATCGGACGTCAAACCCATAAAGATACAAGTGGTAGCCATCGACTGGAAGTGGTTATTTATTTATCCAGAACAAGGGATTGCGACGGTAAACTCTATCCAATTTCCCTATCAAACACCCATTCATCTTTCCCTTGCAGCCGACGGCTCGCCTATGAATTCTTTTTGGCTTCCTGAGCTATGTGGGCAGATCTATTGCATGACGGGAATGATCACTCCCCTTCACTTCATGGCAAATGGCCCTGGTGTCTACAGAGGGAAAGCCGCCGAAATCAATGGCGATGGCTATGCAAAAATGACATTTAGTGCCACATCGACCTCTCTTACTGATTTCACGGCATGGGTCGATTCTGTAAAACAATCCTCCAACCAACTCGACAATGCTGCCTACCAAGAACTCTTACTACCTTCGATCGCCCATCCGATCACTTTTTATTCGAAGGTAGAGCCAAACTTATTTGAAAAAATAGTGATGAAATACATGCATCCTCATGGGTAAACACATCTACGGAAAATTAACTTTAGAGGCTATCCCCCACCATTGGTACACCATTTCCGCGACTATTTTTTTTGTCATTACGGGCATTGCTCTCGTTGCATTTCTTACAAAAACTAGGAGATGGAAGTGGTTGTGGAGCGAATGGCTCACTTCGACCGATCCTAAAAAAATAGGAACCATGTATGTCATTTTTGCCGCGTGTATGTTTTTTCGCGGAATGATCGACGTCGCGATGATCTGGCTCCAGCAATCGATCGCCGTCGATTCCCAAGGGTTTCTTACTGCACGCCACTTCCAAGAAATTTTCACATCGCATGGCGACATCATGGTCTTTTTCGTGACGATGGGATTTTTCTTTGGGTTTATGAACTGGATCATTCCGCTGCAGATCGGAGCGCGCGATCTGGCTTTTCCGTTTTTAAATTCTCTAGGCTTCTGGCTCACGGTAGCTGGTGGAATACTCATCAATTTCTTTTTCATTGTCGGAGGAGAGTTTGCCAATACAGGATGGCTGGCCATTGCCCCTCTTTCTGAAATTGAATTTAACCCTGGTGTAGGCGTCGATTATCTCATCTGGAGCTTGCAACTCTCGGGTTTGGGCAGCCTCCTTGCAGGACTTAATTTTATTGCCACTATCATAAAAAAAAGGGCACCGGGAATGTCGATGATGAAACTGCCTCTTTTTGTTTGGACCTCTTTGGGAGGAATGATTCTCATCATCTCTGCCTTTCCCGTGCTGACAGCCGTCACGCTCCTCTTATGGCTCGATCGCTTTTTCGAAATGCATTTCTTTAGTGCGAGTTTTGGTGGCAATCAAATGATGTATTTTAACCTCATTTGGATGTGGGGCCACCCCGAAGTCTATATATTAGTCTTGCCTGCCTGGGGCATGTATTCCGAGATCATTTCGACTTTTTCACAAAAGCCGATCGCCAATTATTCCTCCATGGTAGTAGCTGCTCTCATCATCACAGCCCTCTCTTATTTGGTCTGGCTGCACCACTTTTTCACCATGGGGGCGGGCCCCGTGATAAATTCTTTCTTTGGCATCGTCACCATGCTCATAGCGATCCCCTCAGGCGTGCAGGTCTTCAATTGGATCCTCACCATGCGGAGAGGAAAAGTGATTTTTTCCTCTCCCATGTACTGGAGCATAGGTTTTATCGTTACCTTCTTGCTAGGTGGGATGACAGGGATCTTTATGGCTTCACCTCCTGCCGATTTTCAGGTTCATAATAGTTTGTTTCTCGTTGCTCATTTTCATACGCAGATTGTGGGGATCGCTCTTTTTGGAGTATTTGCCGGACTCACCTACTGGTTCCCGAAAATCCTTGGTTTTACACTCAATGAACGCCTAGGGAAATGGGCGTTTTGGTTTTGGCTCATTGGATTTTATGTGAGTTTTGTCCCTCTTTTCCTTTTAGGATTTATGGGTGCGCCAAGGCGCATCGATACATATACTGCTTCCACCGGCTGGCAGCCCTTGTTCATCGCATCCTCGATTGGATTCATTATTATCCTCTGTGGAATAGGCATCCAAGTTTTTCAAATGATCGTCAGTATAAAAGAGCGGAAACAGAATAGAGATGTCACCGGCGATCCCTGGAATGGAAGAACTCTCGAGTGGTCTACCTCTTCTCCTCCCCCTTTCTACAATTTTGCTACCCTCCCCGTCGTAATGAGCCGCGATGCGTTTTGGGAAATGAAAAAAAGCAATGTAGCACCCCGCAAAGAGTATGAAGATATTGAGCTCCCCAAATCTACGGGGATGGGCATTTATATTTCTGGATTTGCTCTCTTAGCGGGCTTTGCGATTGTATGGCATATCCTTTGGCTCATTGCCTTAGGATTAGCTGGCGTGATCGTCTGCGTTATCTCTCTTTCGTTCGACGAAGAGAGAGAATATGTCTTACCAGCTTCAAAAGTTGCAGAATTGGAGCGTCATGGAAACTGAACTAGAGCTAAAAAGCGACACCAAAGTGTTCGGGTTTTGGATTTATTTAATGACCGATCTCGTGATCTTTGCCGTCCTTTTTGCTACTTATCTCGTCTTGCGCAACAATACCTTTGGAGGCCCAACAGCTTATGAGCTTTTTGAGCTCCCTGCCGTATTAGCCGAGACTCTCCTACTCCTCGCAAGCAGTTTTACCTGCGCCGTGGGCATCCTGGCCATTCACCGGCAGCGAAAGATCCCTGCCACCTTTTGGTTTACGGTTACATTTTTGTTAGGCCTCTCCTTCTTAACCCTTGAGATTTATGAATTCTCCACTTTTATAAAGAAAGGGGCTGGCCCCGACCGAAGCGCCTTTCTCTCATCCTTTTTTACTTTGGTAGGCACCCATGGTTTACATATTTCTTTAGGACTTCTTTGGATGAGCGTTGAAATGTTTCGCATCTGGCTGCGCCCCTTATCTCTCCATAATATCTCAAGAATTTTTCGCATGGCGCTATTTTGGCACTTCCTTGACTTCGTATGGATCTTTATATTTACCGTAGTCTACGGGATGGGACATCTTCTAAAATAGGTATCGCATGGATTTGGCATTGAGAGTTACGGGGCTAGTTGCCTCTCTGATATTAACCTTGGCGGCCTATTTTCTTGTCCTCAATCCCGCACAGTTTCACCTAGAAAATAGGACAGCCGCTGTAGTCATTTTGATGTTTGCGATGATCCAATCGATTGCGCAGCTCCTCTGTTTTATTAATCTGTGGAAAGAGAAAGGACCTTTGTGGAATCTCTACGTTTTTCTCTCCACTGTTTCTATCATTTTCATCATTGTCTTTTTTTCCCTCTGGATTATGCACCAACTCGATTATAACATGATGCCCTCTCCCGAAGATTTGAAAAAAATGGGTCTCTGTAGTAATTTTTATTTTCTTTAACTTTGGAGAACGGAAAATGGCAATACAAGCGACAACAGGTCCTTCTTATATACGAAAGGGATTACAGTGCATGTACCAACACCCTAAAGAAACTGGGATTTCTGTAGCTCAAGTAGCTATTTGTAGCGCGTTCATCCTTATGGGGATGGGCATTTGTAATGCATTGGATGATAAAACTCCTATTGCAGGTTTTGCCACTGCAGGGGTTGCCCTATTTGAAGGAGCTTTAATCAAAACTGCGACTAAGAAAGTAGCTAGCATGGCACAAAGTAAAATCTCGATACATAATCCGTTGCAGATTCTAGCCACCACTATTATTGCGGCCTCTCCCCCTTCAACTCTTTTAAAAGTTCTTTGCACCGTCGTAGGAGCTTTTGTTTTAAATAAGTTTTTTTATCCCCATGGAGAAGAGAAACGGAAAAATCTCCCTTTTTATGCGACCGCTTTCGGAACGGGTTGTGCTCATGTTATTCGGTATTTCCCTATTAACTATGTTCTCATGCTGATGACAGTAACTATTTGTTATATAGCCGCTTTCTTCTTTAAAAGTTTAAACCCTTAAAAAAGCTGAGAGGCGTGACGCGAACAAAACTGGCTAAAGTTTTGCTGGCACTCTTGAGGATGGAAGGCATCGACCCACCAACGAAGAGAAATTCCCGAAAGAGTCTCTCCGAACATTTTAAATAGAGGAAAGTTGGCTCCTGAATACCCAAAGACTAACTTAGTATCTATTTTGGAGCGATCTTTGGCACAAGAAAAAATATAGAGTTGAGTGATGAACTTTCGCATCTCTTGCTCATTCCAGGCTTCTCCACCATCTTCAAGGTATTTCCATCGCTCTAGGTCTTGGAACAACGTAGCTTGATTAACCCAAGATTGGTAGAGCCTATAAGCAGGAGCACCGCCTTTTTGAAACTGCTCGAGAGCAAATACATGAACCCAAGCAAAGCGATTGGATTGATTAGGTGCTGCAATCCCGATATAGTAAATAAATGAGGTATCTGGGCTCAATTTTTTAGAATTGGAAATTAAAGTATCTCTGAGATCTTCCATAAGAAGTTTATTAAAGGAAAAATCTAACTGGCTCAATACTTCAGACATATGTTCGCTCTTGACTCGTTGATCTCGTAAAGCCAACTGCAGCAATGACTTTTGAACGTGACTGGTATAGGAATTGAATTGAGGAGTGACGGATTCATTTAACTTTTCTAATTTGTCTGCTGGTGAAAGGGCATCAAAATCGGGGTGGCGATTTAGAGCTCTCAAGAGTAGGCCATCGAATAACAGATAGGCATAGTATCCGTGCACCTCTTTAAATTTAGGAATCATGGGAAATGCAGAGGTGAAGCACTTCATCATTTTTTCGCCTCGTTTTTCTCCAGAGAAGATTATGGAGAGAGCTGCAAGCGTTTTCGTACATTCCGTACTTTGTAGACCAATGAAAGGAACATTGTCCTTTACGACAGTCTGAGAAGCTATCTTTGCCATCCATTCAATGAGATTATTTTTCGCCACTTGTTTCGCTACAGCTAGAGGAGAGGAAGAAGAAGAAAGGTTTTTTTTCGCCTCTTCGACCTGAGCATTTGTAGGTAGTATTGCTTCTCTAAAAATAATAGAATTCATTTTTATTATAATTAGTAATAATTGTTAATTATTATATAATAAAAATGTAATTAACTAATTAAGATAGAATTAAAAATAAATTAATTTTATATGACTATTTTCAAAAAAGGCTTAAACTGATAAATATTTTGTTAATTATAGATAGAAGAGAATGACCTCCCTCTCTGAGATTGCAGAACAAGCAATGATCGATCAGGGGTTTATCCCCGAATTCACTTCAGCAGTGATCCAAGAAGTGAGTTCCATCGATAGGCCTGCTTCTCCCCTCTCTTCCCCTCTCTTTCGCGATTTACGCAGTTGGGCGTGGGTGTCGATTGACAATGACGATTCTCGCGACCTCGACCAATTGACCTATGCGGAGTCTGATAAAATCTATGTTGCCATTGCCGATGTCGACGCCATTGTGAAAAGAGACTCTCCCATCGATAGGCAAGCTAGTCACAACACCACTTCGGTCTATACTCCAGGACGCATTTTCCCCATGCTGCCTCTCAAGCTCTCGACCAATTTGACCTCTCTTAATGAAAACACCGATCGTTGTGCCATTGTCGCCGAGTTGCATATCAGCTCTGAGGGAGAATTTCGCTTAACCCACGTGTATCCAGCTTGGGTCCATAATCACAAAAAATTGACCTACAACACTGTGGGAGCTGCCCTAGATGAGGGGGTTTTCCCTTCTGAAATAGTCTCCTTTAAGGAGCAGTTGCTACTTCAAGATGCCATAGCCACATCTATTCAAAACTACCGCGACCGGCAAGGAGCTCTCCATTTTGCTGAAATGGAGCTGCAACCCCTCATGAGAAATGGGGAGCCTATGGCGATAGAAGAAAAAAAAATAAACCGAGCTCATAAGCTCATTGAAAATTTCATGATCGCGGCTAATGTAGGCGTGGCTCATTTCCTCGAGCAGCACAAAAAACCTATTGTGCGGCGCATTGTACGCACTCCCAAACGGTGGGATCGGATCGTCGCTTTAGCGCATAGTTTGGGAGAAACACTCCCTCCTCATCCCGATGCAAAAGCTCTGAGAGGGTTCCTGCTGCGACAGCAACAGGCGGCCCCCGACCGCTTCGCCGATCTGTCGCTCGCTGTAATAAAGCTTATTGGACCAGGAGAATATGTGACCACTTTTCCCGGAGAAAACCCCTTAGGCCATTTTGATCTTGCAGAGGCAAATTACGCCCATACGACAGCTCCGAATCGTCGCTATCCCGATCTCGTAATCCAGCGCCTTTTGAAAAGCTGTTTTTATGGAGGTTCTCCTTACACCAAAGGAGAGCTCGAATCCATTGCAACCCACTGCACTCTCAAAGAAAAAGACGCCACCAAGGTAGAGAGAAGGCTCTTTAAATGTGCCGCTGCGATGGCGATGCGTAAAGAGATTGGACGCGTCTTCCCTGCGATGGTGACAGGAGCTTCCGAAAAAGGAACTTGGGTGCGCCTCGCCGCCCCTCCCATCGAAGGGAAGCTCGTCCGCGGCTACCAAGGGCTCGATGTCGGCGACTACGCCCAAGTCAAATTAATACGCGTCGATACCTTCCATGGCTACATCGATTTTGAAAGAGTATAATTACTTCTCCTTTAAGGGAGGGTTGGGTTCGACGATGTTAAACCACGGATTCAGCCCATCGATTAAAGAGAGAAACTGGATAAATGCTTCTCGGTTTCCTTCTACTTTCAGTTTGCCCGAATCGAGCAATTCTTCTTTGGTGATTTCACCTAGGAGAAGTTGATTAAAATCGGAGCGTTTAATAGTGATCGTGGCTATGGCTTCTTTAGAGTTTTTATTCGCGAAAGAATTTAACACCCCATTTTTCACTTGCAGGACATACTTTTCTTTTGTATCGGGCAAGTTTAAATTAAACAATGCGGGATGCTGGGCTGCTTGCAATCCATTCAAGCGAGTCGCGATATAGTCGATCATCATGGGCGTTGGCATGGCATTCAAGATATCGGGACTCACTGTAGAGGGAGCTGCCCCTTTGCGCACACCTTCGCGCAGTTCTTTGGCACCGGTGAGGTAGAAGTTTCTCCAAGTGCCATTTTCGGCTTGGTAGCCGAGCTGTTCCAACACATTGGCAAGCACCTCTTTTGCCCTTTCATTTTTGGGATCGGCATAGACAATGTGATTTAATACTTGAGCAACCCAACGGTAGTTTCCTTGATCGATATCAGACTGTGCACGTTGTAGCACTTGGTCTGCTCCTCCCATGTACTCGATATATTTTTTGCTAGCTTCTGCGGGAGGAAGTTGGTGGAGGGTGGAAGGATTGCCATCAAACCAACCTAGATAATAATTGTAGACGGCTTTAGCGTTATGGTTGACGCTCCCATAATAACCTCTATTATACCACTCTTGAGACAAACTATCAGGCAACTTCATCATTTCTGCGATCTCAATCATGGTGTATCCCTTATTAGCTAAACGAAGAGTTTGATCGTGGAGATACTTGTAGAGATCTCTTTGTTTTTCTAAATAGTCGACAACTCTCTTATTCTGCCAGATGGGCCAGTGGTGCTGAGCAAAAATAACCTCAGCCTCGCTTCCAAACATTTCAATCGCTTGATGCAAGTATTTAGACCAAAGGCGCGCATCGCGCACTTTTGCTCCTCGAAGCGTATAGAGATTATGGAGGGTATGGGTGGCATCTTCAGCAATGCCGATGGCTTTAAAATCGGGAAGATAAAAGAGCATCTCCGCAGGAGCTTCAGAATGAGGAGCAAAAATGAAGACGAATTTCACTCCATCAATGGTCATTTTTTCTCCCGTTTTTCCCACGAAATCGGTGGGGAGAATGAGAGTTACTTCTCCCGAGGAGGTGCCAAGGCCAAGACCCGAGGTCATCTGCGATTTGGGCCCTGGAGGGATGAGATTGCCATACATATACATAGCACGCCGCGACATGGCGTTGCCTGCCATGACGTTTTCTTCGATAGCCGCTTCATTAAAACCCTTGGGAGCGATCACTTTCACCTTCCCTTTATCGACATCGCTTTGCGATATGATACCCTTCACTCCACCAAAATGGTCGACATGGCTATGGGTATAAATAACGGCTTTGATCGGTTTTTTTGGTCGGTGTTGGTAGTAAAGATCGAGAGCCGCTTTGGCCGTTTCAGCAGAAACTAGAGGGTCGATGACTATAATCCCTTTATCTCCCTCGATAATGGTCATATTCGAAAGGTCCGCCCCACGCACTTGATAAATCCGATCGGTCACGTGAAAGAGCCCCGATTTATAGAGTAGATGGGCTTGGCGCCACAGACTAGGGTTTACAGTATCTGGGGCCGGGTCGCCATTTTGAAGAAACGAGTAGGCTTCTAAATCCCAAACGACGTTCCCTTTTTTATCCTTGATCACTCCATTATCAGGTAAGGGTGCGATCAAACCGCGATTTGCATCTTGGAAATCTTGAGTATTATCAAAAGGGAGTTCATTTAAAATCTGAGCATTAGCCTCTTCCGTGAAACCGGTCGCCTCTCCTACTAAAATAGCACTCACAAAGAGGAAAACTTGCGAAAAAAACCATTTCATCCAATTGACGGCGCGGAAACCCACTCCTTTAGGTGTGGGAGGAAGCGCCGCTCCTTTTTTTGTTTTTTAATAATAGTTTCTAAAATATCCTTTTTGCTGTGAAACGGACTATTGCCATCAAACTTAATTTGAATTCTTCGGAAGATCAAACTTTTCTTGCTCTTCAGGAGACTTTTAGTCTTGCTTGTAACCGGGTGGCAGAAATAGCTAAAGAAAAGAAAGAAACCAATAGGATCCGTCTGCACCATTTGTGTTATTATATCCTTCGTAAGGAGTTTCCTGCCTTGGGAGCTCAAATGTGTTGCAATGCGATTGGTAAAACCTCGCAGGCTTTGAAAGCTCTTAAAAAATCGAGGGGGATTCTTTTTCGAAAAGGTGCCTCTATCCACTTTGATAAAAGAACTTATTCTCTGAAAGAGGGAGTCCTTTCTCATTTTACTTTGACTGGAAGAGTCCAGCTTCAGTTGGAAATAAGCTCTTATCACGCGCATTATCTGAGCCAAGGCAAAGTAAAAGAAGCCGAGCTTGTCCATAAGGGAAAGAGGTGGTTTTTCCACCTTGTCCTCGATCTTCCCGAAGTCAGTGCAAGCACGAATGGCAAGGTGCTCGCAGTAGATTTCGGGGAAAATAACCTGGCCGCTACCTCTACTGGAAGGATTTTTGGAGGTGGCCAATTGAAATGGCAAAGAGATAAATTTTTGGGGCACAGAAGCCGCCTTCAAGGCAACGGTTCTCAATCGGCAAAGCAACGATTGAGGGAGATCTCCGGCCGAGAAAAGCGCCACGTTAGACACGTGAATCACTGTGTTTCCAAAGAAATTATCCTCGAAGCTAAACGAAATGGGTGTACCACCATTGTCTTGGAAGATCTCAAAAACATCCGCCTCAGGATTAAAGCCAATAAAAGAGTCCGCTCCCGCCTGCATCGATGGGCCTTTAACCAACTGAGACAGTTTGTAGAATATAAAGCTCAGTCTGAAGGAATAGAAATTATCTATGCTAACCCCTCCTATACTTCCAAGACTTGCTCTACTTGTCTTTTCCAAGGACATCGTATCAAACACCATTTCTTTTGCTCTCACTGTGGAAGCCATCAGCATAGTGACTTGAATGCAAGTCGCAATTTACTGAGGCTTGCAACGACTATTGTCGATGCAACCGGTGTT
>JBIOXR010000141.1:0-9908 GCA_044869735.1 Chlamydiales bacterium | reverse complement strand
TTTATGCTAGAACAGATGGACCTATTTAAGCCCATTTATAAGAAGAGGTAATTGTGCTAATTGAGCCAGCACGAGAAGATAAAATCATAACTGGCTTTTTGGAATCCATCGGCCCTTGGGCTGGGCATCTCATTATTGGGGGTGGTTATGCTCCTATCATCTTTACTGTCAGCTGTCATTTCGTATTTGATTAAAGGAAATAGCGGATTAGGTCTCTAGCTCTGATAAAGCTTGATTTATAGATATATTTATTATATAATCCATTGTATTTTAATTACTTAATTTAAAAATGAAAAAATTAATAATTAGTTTGGTTTGTTTAGCTTCGCTCGCGAATCCTCTTTTGGCTTTGGGTACTCAAAAAGCTAGATACATTGAAAAGGAAGGGTCGAGCGGCGAAATATGTACTGTAATTGATCGTATCGTCGATCGGGCTTTAAAAGAGTTCCAAGTTCCAGGGGGAGCCGTTGGTGTTATAGTTGATGGCAAGTTGGTCTATGCAAAAGGGTTTGGATATCGAGATTTGGAAAAGCAACTTCCCGTGACTCCGGAAACCTTGTTTGCCATTGGTTCTTGTACCAAAGCGTTTACGACATTTGTCCTCGGTTCATTAGTCGAAGAGGGTGTGATCGAGTGGGACGATCGCGTGATTAAGCACCTACCCGACTTTCGTTTGAGTGATGACTATGTAACCAAAAACCTAACAATCAGAGACTTGGTTACTCATCGTTCTGGTTTAGCCCGTCACGACGACGTATGGTACAATACAAGCCTTTCTCGCACAGAACTCTATCATCGATTAAAAGATCTGGAATTTGAGAGTGGCCTACGAGAAAAATTTCATTACAGCAATTTATTGTATGCTCTTGCTGGATTACTAATTGAAAGAGTCACAGGTCAATCTTGGGAAAATGAGGTTCAGAAGAGGATATTTACACCCTTGGGAATGAAATTTTCGAATTTCTCAGTTGACGATTCACAAAAATCGAATAATTTTGCCTTGCCTTACGAGGAGCAAAAAGAAGATGTCAAAAAGATTCCCTTTCGCAATATATGTAGTATAGGACCTGCAGGCTCGATCAATTCCACAATAGTCGAAATGGCGCAGTGGGTCCAACTTCATCTTTCTAATGGAACTCTTATGGGAAAAGAGTTAATTCAAGAATCTACTCTAAATGAAATGCATACTCTTCAATTTGCTAATGCTGATTTTCCGAAGAATAAAACCTATATTTTAGGTTATGGACTTGGTTGGTTTATCGGAAACTATGAGGGACATTATTTAGTGGAACATAGTGGTTGCATCGATGGTTTTTTTTCAATCACTTCCATGCTCCCACATGATAAAATCGGGGTGATCATTTTAACCAATTCCAATAGTGGGGGAGATTTTGTGAAGGAGGTCAGTAAATCGATCTTTGATTGTCTTTTAGGAATAGAAAAAATAGATTGCGGCGACAGCAGCTGTGCATCTAACTGAACATCATTTTATGATTCTTTTTGGGAAGATTTTCTGGTAATCTCTCTCGAGGAGGGAATTATGGATGTGGCAAAAAGCATTTTATTCACGGCTTTTTTCTTATTTAATATTCTTACAGCTGAGGTAAGTATGCCTAAGATCATTTACTTAAACGGTCCATCGAGTTCAGGCAAAACTACTTTAGCTAAAAGTCTCCAAAATGCTTTTTCAGAACCCTATCTCCATATTGGAATCGATAAATTGATCGGATTTATGCCATCAAAAATTAACAATTGGGAAGGAGGGGCGGCACCTCAGGGGTTTTCATGGGAGCCGGCACTTGATCCTACAGGGCATCCCATGTATCAAATCCACGCTGGACCATTTGCCCATAAAATTACGAGAACTTTAAAAGATATCGCCGTGCTATTAGCTTCGCAACACTACAACCTCATTATCGATGATGTAGCCTATGGAGCTATCGCAGTGGAAGAGTGGAAGAAAGCTCTAAATGAATACGATGTGCTTTATGTTGGCGTGACCACTCCCTTGGATATTTTAGAGGAGCGAGAGAGGAGTAGAGGTAATCGTTTGCTCGGAGGGGCGCGAGGGCAATACTTTAAAGTCCACGACAACGTAGCCTATGATATTGAAATTGACACTCATTCGCATACAATAGAAGAAAATGTAGCATTGATAAAACAAGCTTTAAATAAAAAAGTAAAATCCGCATCTCCATCACAGCCAAGCTTTGCCGTGATTTACCGCAGTTACGTTAAGCCTGAGAGAGAAGCAGAATATCAAAAAGCTTGGCAAGTCATCGCTCACTATTTTGTAGAGTGTCGAGGAGCTATTGGATCGTGTTTACATCGCACATCGGACGGCATGTGGATAGCATATTCGAGATGGCCCGATCAAAAGACGCGCGACGCTTCATGGCCTGGCGACAATGCCCCATCGGAAGAGCTGCCTCCCGAAATTCGCGAGGCGATCACTACTATTAAAACCTGTATTGATACTAAATTGCCAGAGATCTGCATGGAAGTGGTCAACGATTTACTCTTAAACGAGAAATAGCAAATCTCAATTATTTTTTTTCAGTATGAAATTAGTGGAATTTATTTGGCAATCCATACGCACTCAGAAATGGGCGTTTCTTATTATTTCCATATTTTCTCTAATATGGATATTAGAGACGATGTTTTGGCCCTTTTTTCTAGGCAAAATCATTGATGTTTTATCTGCGCATGATCTTGATCGGTGGTCTGCTTGGTCTCAACTGAAACCCATGCTGTTGTGGGGGGCTGTCATCTGGATTTTTATGGATGGTGGATTTCGGTTGAGGGATTTTTTACAAGCTCGGAACTTTCCTCAGCTAGAATCCAATATTCGGATGGCAATGTTTGACCATGTGCAGCACCACTCCCCAAGGTATTTCAATGAGCATTTCTCAGGCAGTTTAGCAAATAAAATCAGCGATTTAGTTTTAATGACGACGACTCTGTTACGAACTATTTTGGTCTATTTTATCCCTGCGGTTTTCATCTGTATCGTAGCAATAATCATTTTCTTTCAGATGAATCCCTTTCTTGCACTAATTGTTGGCATTTGGATCGTTGTCCATTTTCTTCTCTGTTGGTTTTTCACGCTGAAGTGCGAAAAGTACTCCTATCTGCATGGAGAATCGCGTGCAAAATTAGCCGGCAAAATCGTCGACAGCCTCACTAATAATTTTGTGGTGAATCTCTTCTTCCGTTTTCGATCTGAGAAGGAATACATTGCTCGATATCAACAAGAAGAATTTAAGGCAAATCGATTAGCTCAGATTTATCCAGTTAAAATGTTCACCTCTTTATCCTTCGTTCTAGCCATAGAGATTTTCATTTTGACGGGGTTCACCATTTTTTATTGGATGAATGGGAATATTACTACGGGCGAAGTGGTTCAGGCGTTATATACGATTTGGAATTTAAGCTTCGTCATTCTACATATTGCCGACAAAACTCCTGAATTTTTCCAAGCTCTTGGCATTGCAAAACAGGGTCTTTCTCTCATAGAAGACCCTCAAGATATGGGAGATCAAACGAATGCGAAACAGTTAAAGATCCATTCGGGTGAAATTGTTTTTGAGAATGTCACTTTCCATTATGGAGAAAACCGACTCTTCCAAGATAAATACGTGAAAATTCATGGAAGTGAGAAAGTGGGTCTAGTCGGTTACACTGGTGCTGGTAAATCGACTTTTATCAACCTGATTATGCGATTTTTTCCTCTCCATAGCGGCAAGATCTTTATCGATGGACAGGAAATAGCAGCTGTTACCCTCGCATCGTTGCGTCGTCAAATCGCATTAATTCCACAAGATCCCATCTTATTTCACAGAACCTTGAGAGAAAATATTTCCTATGGAAAACCTGAAGCCCGAGAAGATGAGATCTATCACGCAGCTAAGCTCGCCCATTGCGATGAATTCATTCGCTCACTACCTCATGGATATGAAGCAAAAGTAGGTGAAAGAGGTACAAAACTCTCCGGAGGCGAAAAACAAAGAATTGCCATAGCACGAGCCATCTTAGTGGATGCTCCCATCCTTATTTTGGATGAAGCCACTTCTTCATTAGATTCTGTTACGGAAAAGTTTATTCAAGATAGTTTAGACAAACTCATGCAGAATCGGACTACGATTGTGATCGCACATCGCCTTTCCACCCTATCTCGCATGGATCGCATCTTGGTCTTCGATAAAGGCAAGATTGTAGAAGAAGGAACTCATACAGAGTTACTGCAAAGAGGTGGACTTTACGCCAAGATGTGGAAAATGCAAGTGGGTGGCTTTTTACCAGAGTTGCCAGTTTAAATATTTTCTACTATAGTTTTCTTTAATGAATTAATAGTTGGGTTTTTAATTCAATTAGTATATAATTATTACAATTAAAGCTAATTTATTATAATAATGAGATTATTAGTTGTTTTTTTTATTTCAGTTTTTTCTCTGTTTCCTTATCTGGAAGGGGAAGAAACGAGCAATATTCCATCTGATTATAAAAAAAAGTTATTGGAAAGAGTCGGGGAAAATTACCCTAAATTGGCAGAGTTTCCCCATTTGAAGTTCCCCAATCAAGATTATGCTACTATACTGCCTCAATTTCCTGACTCGAAGGTTTTAATTTTTGGATATGGGAGCTTGATTAATAGAGCGTCGGCCAGCCGGAATGTGAAACCCGAGGTGATCGATACCATGCAACCAGCCGTGACCTTCGGTGTAAAAAGAATTTTTAACTATCAGGCTCAAAAGACCTCCCATTGGGGCGAAAATCAAGATAAAAAAGAAAAAGCCATGTTAAACCTCGTTCCCTCCATGGATGTAACGAGTATGATCAATGGCATCACCATGGAGGTCGATGCCGACGATCTTGCTGACCTGATTACGCGAGAGAAGGGATACGATTTAGTTCCCTTATTAGTTGCTTCTTGGGAGAATGTGATGAGGGAAGACCCCAATCCTGAAATCAAAGTCGCCTACACGTTTATTTCTCCTAATGAACCCAGAGAGCACGTGATTTATACGAGTTCGCAGTACTATCCGGTGCGTGGGTATTTGCATGCGATCCAAGAGGGATCTCTCGATTATGGTCAAACGTTCGCCGATTTTTGGGACGAAACGACCTATTTAGCGGATGGAACGACCAAGGTTGCCAATTGGGATCAAACGACTTTCAAAGATATTCTCAGTGCCGAACAAGCAGTAAAAGCTTAATCTATAATTCAATTAGAGAAAAATACACAAGGTATTGCTTTTTTCTTTTCTTTAAGATAAAAAATTTCTGTTTCCCCAATACAAACTTTTGCTGAGGTGACTATGCGTCATTTTTTTGTTTTAATGGCATTTTTTATTGTACATTGCGCTTCGACTGTTGGAGCTGAACACGCATTTATCTTACACGATGTAGATACTAACCAAGTTCTTATCCAAGAAGGCGATGTTACAACTTATAGAAGCCCCTATTGCACGTTTAACATCGTCTTGAGCTTAATTGGGTTCGATACGACGGTTTTAAAAAATCCACAAGATCCCACCCATCCATTCAAAAAAGAGTATGAAGAAGAATATCGAGCCACGAATACCACCTTTCCTGAAAAATGGAGAGCCTCTCATAATCCCGCCAGCTGGATGAACCACTCCTGCGTATGGTTTTCTCAACTATTAACTAGGAATTTGGGAATGAAAACACTTAGCGATTATGTGATTAACTTAGGGTATGGCAATCAAAATCTAGTGGGTGATCTCGGTAAAAACAACGGTTTGACTCGCGCTTGGATAGGATCGAGTTTGCGCATTTCTCCTTTAGAGCAGGTGCGTTTTATCAATCGCCTAGTAAAACAGCAATTGCCTGTCTCAATTCATGCGCATGAGTGCACCAAAGCTATTTTGTTTGTCGAAGAGCTACCCAACGGCATGAAACTCTATGGAAAAACGGGCAGTGGTGATTTTGGCAATGGCCGCGAAGAGCCAGAATTGAAAGTAGGTTGGTTTGTCGGATACGTCGAAAAAGAGAATAAACGACTCACCTTTGCCTATCTATTAGAAGGTGTTCCAACAAACGGACCTATCAACGGAATGGCCGCACGCGAAGAACTGAAACAAAGACTCTTACAACTAACTTAGCGACAAACAGCAGATGATAGAAGTAGTTTTGAACTATGCCCGAGAAGCGAATTAAAAAGATTGTTGTAGTGCCCTATGATCCAGAGTGGCCTAAGGTGTATGAGCGCGAAGCTTTAAAAATTAGAGAGGCGCTGGGGGCTAATTGTATAGATATTTATCATATTGGTTCAACGGCTGTGCCCGGCCTTTCTGCAAAGCCAGTAATTGATATGATTGCTTTGCTGAAAGATCCGGAACAAGCTATTGGTTTTCTGAAAGAGCTGGGATTTGAGTATAAGGGGGAATATAATATTCCCTTGCGTTATTATTTTAATCGGTCTGAAGGAGTTGTGGCAAACCTTCACGTCTATGAAGAGGGGCATCCCGAAATTGAGCTCAATCTTCTTTTTAGGGATTACTTGCGCGCTCATCCCGAAGCTAGAGAAGAATATAGGAGTTTGAAAGAAAGGCTTTTGCAGGATAAGTCTTCTTATGAAAAAAATAACTCCTTTTTTACGGGATATAATTTGGGGAAAGACGCTTTTATAAGAAAGGTTTTAAAAGCGGCACATTTTAAACGCATTCGGATAGTGAAGTGCACGCATAGAGCGGAGTGGGAATTTGCCCAACGGATGCGGCAAAAGTACTTCTTTTTCGATAAGCCCGATCTCTATACGTGGACGTTTGACCATCCAGAACATGCCCATCTCCTTTTCTATCGGGGCGTGGAGATGCTCGGATATGCCCATCTCCAATTATGGCCGAATCAAAGAGCAGCGTTGAGAATTTTCGTCATCGATGTCCCCTATCGACAAGAGGGTTTTGGGAGCCAATTTCTACACTTTTGCGAAGAGTGGCTAAAAAGACAAGGGGTGAGCTCTTTACATGATGAGGCAAGGCCCGATGCAGTGCCCTTTTATCGCAAAAACGGCTATACTGAAATGCCCTTTAACGACCCGGGTGGCGCACCGGCTAGCCCCCAAGATATTCCTATGGGGAAAAAATTATGAGAATTCTTTTCTGAACTAATGGATACGCTTAAAGATTTTCTGGTTTGAATAATTTGCGGTATTTGCTGATGGTAGGCCCTGCGATCATGAAGAGGCCGTCTCCGCGATAATGGATCGTTTGAGGAAATTTTGGGGAGGTTGCCACATGGGCTTTAACGACTTCGAAAATAAAAAGGCTATATTTGTTGATTAGGCTCGAGTCGACGAGCTTGCACTCGAAGTTGGCGTAACACTCTTGGATGAGAGGAGCTTTGACCTTTTTAGCAGGGCGTGGTGTGAGTTGGAAAGTGGCGAACTTGTCGATTTCTCTTCCTGAACTGTTGCCAATGCAGACTACTTTGGTAGCAATATCTAAAGTGGGGACATTGATCACGCACTCTTTGCTTTTGCGAATCATCTGGAAGCTGTGGTTCTCATCCCAAATATAACACCCTACGAGCGAGGGGGTAAACTCCATGATCATGTGCCAGCCCATGGTCATGATATTGCTCTTCTCTTTCCACGATGAACTGACTAGAACAATAGGCCCTGGTTCGAGAAATCGTCGCACATTTGAGACAGGAAAATCCTTTTTTACGTATGTCTTCATGAAATTAAAGTTAGCAGAATTTAATTTTGTAGCGTTAGGATGAAAACGTGGAATACGTTCTCATTTGTTTGGCCACCTTACTAGTCTCGATGGTGACATTGCTATCGGGTTTTGGCCTTAGCACCGTTTTGGTCCCTGTCTTTGCTCTTTTTTTCCCTTTACCCTTAGCTATAGCATCGGTAGCTCTAGTGCATTTATTTAATAATTTATTTCAAGCCGGGCTGGTGGGCAAATTCGCAAAGCCGAATGTAGTCTTAAAATTTGGAGTGCCTGCGGCATTAGCAGCTATAGTAGGAGCGCTTCTCCTTACTTATTTTACCCATATTTCTCCGCTGGTTACCTATCATTTCGGAGGAGTAGAGTTTAACATTACGACAATGAGGCTAATAGTGGGGATAGTCGTTATAGCCTCTTCTTTATTTGATTTGGTCCGCTCCTTATCGCATTTTTCCGTGCCTCCTAGATATCTTCCTTTAGGAGGAGCACTCTCTGGTTTTTTTGGAG
The DNA here is from genome assembly GCA_044869735.1 of Chlamydiales bacterium. Taxonomy (GTDB): domain Bacteria; phylum Chlamydiota; class Chlamydiia; order Chlamydiales; family JAAKFR01; genus JBIOXR01. Next base: position 1,701 of record JBIOXR010000141.1, on the reverse strand, counting down.
GATTGTCGGGGAACCAAGGGATTCTCCGAGCGGCCTTTTTGATAAAAGCGGGATTGACTAAAGAGCAATTTATTGGAACCAGTGTTGTATGCAGTATCCTGGTCGATATCGCAAGGATAAGCGTCTATGGGCTTTCAGCTTATAAAGGGCTTTGGGGGAATCTTGAGATGACGGGAATTTTGGTCGCAGCAACCGCAACGGCATTTTTAGGGTCATACTTAGGCTCAAAATGGATGGGCAAAATCACATTGAAATCTGTACGCCGCCTCGTGGGTTGGATGCTTCTTGTATTGGGCTTTGTCATCGCCTTGGGACTAGGCAAGAATATTTAATGTGGCTTTGATGATGAGCCGGTAATAAGGGAGCTGTATTTCCTCTTTACTCAAGGAAAAAAAGAGAGCATTAGCAGCAGCACTGTGAAGAAAAGCCTCTTCTAAGAGGGAAGGAAGAGGAAGATAACAGGGGAGCCAGCCTTTAATATAAGCCATCAGATGTTCTTTTGAGTGATAAGTAGCTATTTTTTTCTCCAAAGAAAAGGTATCGATAGTAAAGCCGCACTTTTCAATCAATGCCTTATATTCCAAGGCTGGTAAAATAGTGCTCTTGGCTGAAAGCGAACTAAATCGAGACCACTCTTCTTGCTCCAATGTTTTTTCTAAAAATTTGTAATAGGTCGATTCTCGAGGAAAAGTCAAAATATAAAGAGTGCCCCCCGGTTTCAAAGTAGCGGTGCAATTGGCAATAGCTTTTTTCGGATCGCGTACCCAATGGAGAGCATTTAAGACGATGACGAGATCGACCGGTTCCTCAATGCCCATTTCTTCTGCTGAGACCATGGCGAAAGATAAATTGGGGTAGTTGTTCTTAGGGAAAGAACGGAGAGCCAAATCGATCATGGAAGCGGAGGGGTCGATTCCTTTCACTTTGCCACGCGGCACCTGCTGGGAGAGTTCAGCGGTGATTCTCCCATCTCCACACCCCACATCGAGAATCGATTCTTCTCCGGTTAGCTTCATGCACTCCAATGCTTCTTGGGCAAGGGAGTATTGCAAAGAGGAGTTTTCTCTGTAATGTTGCGCGAAAGAAATAGAATTGACTTTTGCCATTATTTGTGCAATTTAAAAGGATAGTTGTAAACAACTCTCGCCTAAACGCGAAAGCTTTATTGTCCGCCTTAAGCGGCAACATCCCGGTGGTTTACAACACCGGTTGCATCGACGATAGTCGATGCAAGCCTCAGTAAATTGCGACTTGCATTCAAGTCACTATGCTGATGGCTTCCACAGTGAGAGCAAAAGAAATGGTGTTTGATACGATGTCCTTTGAAAATACAAGAGGAGCACGTCTTGGAAGTATAGGAGGGATTCACATAGATAAGATCTATACCTTCAGACTTAGCTTTATATTCTACAAACTGTCTCAGTTGATTAAAGGCCCATCGGTGCAGGCGGGAGCGGACTCTTTTTTTGGCTTTAATCCTAAGACGGATGTTCTTGAGGTCTTCCAGGACAATGGTGGTACACCCATTTCGTTTAGCTTCGAGGATAATTTCTTTGGAAACACAGTGGTTCACATGTCTGACGTGGCGCTTTTCCCGGCCGGAGATCTCCCTCAATCGTTGCTTTGCCGATTGAGAACCGTTGCCTTGAAGGCGGCTTCTGTGCCCCAAAAATTTATCTCTTTGCCATTTCAATTGGCCAC
>JBIOXR010000140.1:0-6524 GCA_044869735.1 Chlamydiales bacterium | reverse complement strand
CAAAAGTTGCCTCGTTTCTCTCTATGACTCCTCATGGAGCTTGCATATTTTTTGAAGTCTTCGGCGTGACTACCCTTGCAGGAAGTGCAGCGGTTATTCTCCTCACCCATATCGAAAAAAATACTCTTTCGAAGAGCGTCAAACGATTGGCACGCGATCTTGGCTATAAGCCTCCTAGAGAGTCGTTGAGCCGCACTGACCTCAAAGAGAATTTCTACAAACTCAAAAATGAATACTTGGTTAAAGCGCTTGGTTTAAGCGATGAACCAAATGATGTAACGCCTGATGACAGGAAAAACTATGAAAAACAACTTAAAGAAGAGGTCCTTGATGAAACGTTGCGCAAACTTCCAAATGACCTTAAATATAAAGGAGAGGCTGATTCTTATTCGGCAAAACTCGATCATTTGGTAACAAAGAAAGGGATAACTAGTAAAGGCGATCCAAATCATCCACCTCACTATACTCGCGTTAGGCGCCATGGCATAGAACTCTACATGGATCCCGATACAAAAAATAACTTTGTTGCCGATCCCGTCCACTTTTTACATCCCGAAGAAACAGAACCCGGAAATGACGAGACTCTGGATTCCACAGGCATCCGAGAAGTAAAGAAACGACAAAAGAAAAGACGAAAAGCAAGAAAAAAAGCTGAGAAAGCGGAAGCGGAAAAAAAAGCGAAAGAAGCCTCCTCATCTAGCGAGAGTGAGAAGAAAGCTGACTCTTCTGGAAGCGAAAAAGAAAACGATTCCTCCTCTTCTAGCGATAACGAAAGTTAAAAAAACGTCTTTTCCACAGTTCTTTAATAAAAAAGAGGCTTTTAAAAAAGCCTCTTTTTTTTTCTTCAAAAGACTGCTCAGGAATCTTTATTGAGTCATCAAAAATTAGATTCGTGTTAAGTTTTCAAAAATGAGTTGCAAGGGAAACGTGTAATGGTTTAAGTCCCTTGCTATGGAAAGGTTTGAACTCATTGTCATCGGCTCAGGACCCGCTGGGGAAAAGGCTGCGGTAAAAGCGGCTTATTTTGGTCATAAAGTGGCTTTAGTCGAGAGAGAACCAAAATATGGCGGAGCGGGGGTAAATACTGGAACTCTTCCTTCTAAAACACTGAAAGAGACTGCTCTTTATCTATCGGGTAAGTATGATAAAGGCCTTTATGGAATCGAAAGAGATATTGAAAGAGAAGCCACTGTCGAAGATTTCCTTTTTCGAAAAAACTATGTCGTCAGCAGTGAAGGGGAGGAGGTTCATGAGAACTTATTGCGCCACCACGTCACTTTATTCCGCGGGATTGCTTCGTTTCAAGATTCCCATCATATTCATATTCAAGGGCCGAAGGAAGAAGTAATCTATGGGGACTACATCCTTATTGCCACAGGTTCTTATCCTGTGCACCCCTCTCAAATTCCATTTGATAAAAAACGGGTTCATGATTCCGATACGATTTTGGATATCACCCGGTTTCCCCAATCCATCGCTGTATTGGGAGCTGGGGTGATTGGGGTGGAGTACGCCACGATTTTCTCCACTATGGGGAGCAAAGTATTCCTCATCAATCGTTCCGATAAAATCCTCACTTTCATCGATACGCAGATTGTCGATGAACTAATTCACCAAATGGAGCTCGACGATATCGATATTCTCTTCAATAAGTCGGTCGATTCGTTAAAAGTACCAAAAGATGAAAGAGAAAAGATCGATGTCAAACTTGAAAGTGAAGAGATTCTCCACGTCGATATGTTTCTCTTCGCGGCCGGTAGAAATGGCAATGTCAAAGACCTCAACCTAGAAAAAGTGGGGATCGAAGTAGATAAAAGGGAGAATATTCCTGTAAATGATCGCTACCAAACGAAAGTCTCCAACATCTATGCTGTTGGAGATGTCATCGGTTTCCCTGCACTTGCAAGTACGAGCATGGATCAGGGACGAGTGGCTGTAGCTCATATCTTCCAAACCAAAGATATCGAATCGATAGCCCGGGTATTCCCCTATGGCATTTACACCGTTCCCGAAATTTCTACCGTAGGCATGTCTGAGGAAGATGCAAAAAAAGCGGGAACCAATTATTGCATCGGCGTTGCGCGCCATGCAGATATGCCAAGGGGAAAAATTATGGGAGTGACCTCAGGGATATTAAAACTAGTTTTCTCCCGAGAAGATCTCGTGATACGAGGTGTTCATATCATTGGGCCACTTGCCACAGAACTCATCCACCAGGGAGTCGATCTCGTCGAGGAGAAGAAGACTCTCCTTAACGTGATTGGCAAAGTATATAACTATCCGACCCTTCATGACCTCTATAAATATGCAGCCTACGATGGCCTGGGAAATCTCTCTGGGCATAAGATAAAATTATGAAGCGAGAACCCTTCGGATTCTACTTGTTTCGCATTCTTGCGACAGTAGCCATTATCGCCCTTCTCATCATGGTTTATTGGTCGTCGTCTCTTATTGAAGAAAATCTCCAAACTCTCATCAAAGGATACCAAGAGCTCAAAAGCGAAAACGAAGGACTCCGTTCCGACGTACAACGATTAAAAGGGGAACTCCTCGTTGAAATGACTGCCCCAGGAGAAGAATCTCCTTTCCATTCCGAAGAGAGCTCGTTCTTTGAGCAAGGGGGCAAAAGCAGCCCCTACTCTAACCTCCTCGAGGAGGACAAATTTTACTCACTCACTCTACCTCGGTTACTTCCTTCTTCTTTCCATCCTTCTGGGATTCGCAAGGAGGGGCGACTGGGAAAACCTCAGCATCTTCATCCTTTTAACTCCTTTGCTGACGTCTCCTCGATGTGGAGTCTTTGCAATGTCTCAGTAGCTCAGCTCCAGTTTGGTAAATACGAATCGCTCGCTCCGAATATGGCAATAAGAATGGAAGCCCGTCCGCTCGGCGACGACCCTAATGTGTTCGAGTATTGGATCCACCTACGCGAGGGTGTCTATTGGAAACCTCTCCGCCAAGACCATTTTCCCAGTGGTGTGACCTTGGCTCCCCATTTTTTAAAAAAACATAAGGTAACAGCGCACGATTTCAAATTTTTCTACGATGTGTTGATGAACCCTTATGTATCTGAACCTAAAGCTGCTGCTTTGCGTACCTATTTTGGTGATATTGAAGAGTTTCGAATTATCGACGATTTGACTTTTGTGGTGAGGTGGAAAAGCGAACCCGTCTATGTAGAAGCTCTAGGTGAATATGTTCCTAAAGTCAAATATACAGCGCGGAGCTTGACTGGGGGATTACAGCCTCTCCCCCGCTTCGTTTATCAATATTTTCCCGATGGGAGCAAAATTGTTTCAGAGGATAGCGACCCAGAAACCTATCGAAATAACTCGATTTTTGCTCAAAATTTTGCTGAACATTTCGCGAAAAATATCATTCCAAGCTGTGGTCCATGGGAATTTTATGGGATGAACGACGAAGGGATTCGATTTAAAAGAAATCTCGATTACTATGAACCATTGGCAGTCTTGGTAGAGGGGTTGGATTATACCTTCAAAGAGAGTTTTGATGCCATTTGGCAAAATTTTAAGGCGGGGAAAAGCGATATGTGTGTCCTCGCACCGAGTCAGCTTCCCGAACTAAAAGCTTTTTTGGCAAGCCGAGCCTATCAAGATCAGAAAGCCAAGGGGTGCGCAATAAATGAACTCGATTTCGTAGATGAATCTTTTAATTATCTTGCTTATAATCAGTCAAATCCATTGTTCAAAAGCAAAAAGGTAAGGCAAGCTTTGACCATGGCTATCGACAGGGACCGCATTATTGAACAAAACCTCAATACCATGGGAATAGCGATCACGGGGCCATTTTATCGCTTTTCACCAGCCTATGATGCCACTATTCAAGCTTGGCCCTACAATCCCGACGAAGCGCGCCGTTATCTAGACGAAGAGGGGTGGATCGACTTCGATGGGGATGGGTACCGCGAAAAGATGATCGATGGTAGGAAAATCCCCTTCCGATTTTCTTTGAGCTATTACGTGAAAAACACTTCGACAAAAGTGATTTCAGAATACATTGCTACGGCTTTCAAAGAGGTGGGAGTCGATTGTAGGCTCAATGGCGTCGATATCACAGATCTATCAAAAGAATTCGATGATAAGACATTTGATGCTCTTTACCTCGGTTGGAGACTTGGTACTCCGCCTGAAGACCCAAAACAATTATGGCACTCGTCTGGTGCCAAAGAAAAAGGTTCTTCAAATGGAATTGGATTTTCTAACCCCGAAGTCGATAAAATTATCGAAGCTCTTCATTATGAATATGACAAAGAAAAGCGCATCGAGCTTTACCACAAATTCCATAAGATTATTCATGAAGAAGCCCCCTATACCTTCCTCTTTTCACCTATCGTGAGGCTTCTTTATCGAGAGTACGTTCAAAATCTTTTCATCCCTCGTGAAAGGCAAGATCTCATCCCTGGTGCCGATGTCTCATCTCCCGATTTTAGGGTCATTTGGCTCTCTCCCCCTGATAAAAGATGTTAAATTACATTATTCGACGTCTTCTTCTGCTCCCTCTGACTCTTTTTGCCATTATTTTAGTGAATTTTATTATTATTAATCTGGCTCCAGGCGAACCCACTTCGACCGTAGAGTTTTCTGCCACCGGCGAGGCTACGAAGCGTCAGGAGAGTGAAACAGCAAGTGATTTGCAGTATCTTCAATTCCGCGAGCATTATGGCCTCACCCTTCCTGTTCTCTTCAATATTTGGCCCTTTACAAAAGAAGAGAAAGTGAAAAAGAAACTAGAACAATTGAGCACGCGAAAAAGAAATGGGAAAGAGATGAGCTACAGTTCCTATTTTCAGCTACGCACCCTTTATAATGATCGAGCGCGCTACCTGATGCCCCTTTTAATACAACAAGTTAATGATCCTACATTATCTTCGGAGACTCGCCTAATTGCTGCTAATCTCTTTGTTCGCGGAGGTACGCGGCAGGGCTATGTGGGATCTGATTTAAGCGGGAAGGAAAAAGAAGAAAATAAAAAAATTGCTGACGATAATCTACTCTTGCGCTCTTTACGCCTCTTTCCTCAAGACTCTGAAGAAGAAAAAAAGAGAAAAATCGATCAGTTAAATACTTGGTACCAATCCAATGAAGACTACTTTGAAGGAGCCTCTTCGCTCGTCCAAAAAATAAAGATTTTTTTCCTCGATACTCGGTTTGCCCGTTATTTAAGCCGCGTCATCACTCTCGATTTTGGCTCTTTGCGCAATGACGCCAATAAAAAAGTGATCCACGAAGTGGCCAAAAGGCTAAAAATTTCCCTTACTCTCTCCATTTTGCCTATGATTTTTACCTTTGCCCTTTGTCAAGTGTTTGGGATGCTCATGGCAACGCATCACAACCAATGGATCGATGTACTATTGAGCGTAGCCTTTTTGATCCTTTTTGCTATTCCTATCTTTGTCGTGGCTCCCTTTCTCATTGAAAAAATAGCTCTGCACCATAATTTTCCCTTCACCGATACTCCTATTCCCTATTCGGGATTTCATAGCCCTGAAGAGAATTTCCAGATGCTGACTTCAAAAGGACGTTTATTAGACATCACTATGCATATTTTTTTACCCCTCGTAGCGATCATGTATGGTTCTTTGGCCGTCCAAGCTCGCCTCTCTCGGACAGCAATTTTAGAGGTGTTGAGGCAAGACTATGTGAAAACAGCTCGAGCCAAGGGATTACCCGAAAGTACTGTATTGGTTAAACACGTGGGTAGAAATGCCGCAATTACCATTGTGACCTCTCTCGCTGCCTCTTTGGGAATTATTTTAGGGGGGTCCCTTATCGTCGAGACAGTTTTTGAAATCAATGGATTTGGTCGGTTTTTTTACGAAGCTATTCGCAACCGGGATTATAATGTGATCCTTTTTTCGGCGTTCGCGGGATCTTTTTTGACCTTGATTGGATATCTTCTCGCCGATATCTCTTATACGGTATTGGACCCCCGCGTGAGCTTGGAGTGAGAAATGGCTCAAGAAACTACTTCCTACTGGAGCGTCGTTTGGCAACAATTCAAGAAAAGACGATTAGGACTCATCGCACTGATCGTATTTTCTCTCTTCCTCATTGTAGGCCTCTATGCCCCATTTTTTGCTTCCAGTAAGCCTCTTCTGATAGTGTACGAAGGAAAAATCTATTTTCCACTCTTTCGTTATCTTTTTTACAAGGGGTTTTACACCAAAAATATCGATATTTTTTACAACCTTCTCATGTTCACCCTTCCCCTTACTTTAATAGGAGTAGTCTTGGTCAAGGAGAAACACAAATTCTTCGTTTTTCTCTTGGGGTGCTGCCTACAATTTTTCTTTTTCTTTCTCTTGATTTTCTTTCCTATAAAAACCCCCGCCTCCTCCATAGAGAACCAACCAACCGTAAAAAGCGACCTCAACGATCCTTTATTAACTCCAATAAAATCGTTTTACGACTTTTCTTTTGATCTCAAAAATCTCTCTCCCCATGCCAAATTAAATCTGATTCTTCGTCAACATATTCGGAAAAAGGAACACCTCAAAATGGCCC
>JBIOXR010000139.1:0-6531 GCA_044869735.1 Chlamydiales bacterium | reverse complement strand
CTCGAAGGAACAACGATTGAGGAGATCGCCATTAATGCCATGAATGCAGGAAATGATATTCTCCTCTTTGGTGGAAGAAATCTCGATGATGCCGATGAAGACAAAAGAAACCACATTGAAGAGATCGGTCGAGTGCACCAAGCCCTCGTTGAAGCCGTGCAACATGGGATAATCTCCACCGAACGGCTCGATAAGTCGGTCGCCCGTATTCTTAAACTCAAAGAACAAATTGCTTTTTTCGATGCCCACTCACCTGGACCACTCAAAGAATCTCAAAGAAAAAAGCATTGTGCCATTGCAAAAAAAATTGCAAAACGTTCCCTAGAGTTAAAAAAGGGAGACTTGCCTTTAAGAATCAAAGAAAAAAAGTTTGCCCTACTCATCTCAGATCAATTGAGAAGTATGGTCGAAGCGACCGATTTTAAAAAAATAGGCGAGCAGGGTGGTCTTTTCTTTTTTTCGGAGAAAGAGTACTGCGAGGAAGATTTTGCTCCTCTTTTAAAAATAATCGATCAACTCGATGGAGTATTTTTCATTTCCAACAAGGCCAAACACCCTGTTTGGGTGGATGAGATAGGCAAAATAAAACCGCTCATCTATATCGGAGTTAAAAATTTTTCCAAATTGGAAGATTATAAAAACGCTAGCATTGTCATCATTACCAATAGTCCCAGCACCTGCGTCTTCCAAGAACTCTATAAAAATCTCTATGGAGATCTCTCTCAATGACTTTTACACCTCTCGGCATCTTGATGTACCACCGCGTTGGAAGAGGAAAATACTCCAATCCCTATGAAATGCTCGCGTCCCATCTTAAGTTTGTCAAAAAGCACTATCCCATTGTCCTTCCCGGCGATCCGCTCCTTCCACGAAAAGTCTCTCTTTGTCTTTGCTTTGACGATGCCTCTTTCGATTTTTACCACTTTGTCTTCCCTCTCCTCAAAAAACTCGACCTCCGCGTGCTTCTTGCCGTTCCTCCAAAATATATTCTCAATTCTACTACCCTCACCCCCGAAGAGCGCCTCTCAGTCCCTTATTACCTTGCCATGCAAGAGAAGATGTATGAAGAAAAAGCTCCCTTTGCTACCTGGGAAGAACTCAAAGAGATGGCCTCTAGTGGATGTGTCGAAATGGCTTCCCATTCTTATTCTCACCCCAACCTGACCTACCCTTATATTGACGCTGAGCAAGAAGTCGTTCTTTCAAAAAAAATTCTCGAAGAGAAATTACCTCAGGCCATCACCTCTTTTGTCTATCCATTTGGCAAAGTCAATGGAGCTATCCATCGCCTAGTGACCCGCCACTATCCTTATACATTTCGGATCGGCGGAGCTCTTAATTTTAATTGGAAAATGGGGAAATTTCCTCTCACACGCCTTTCAGCAGACAATTTAACTACCCCCGATGCGATTCTTTCTATTCGCAACCTCTCTAGAGCATTTCTCAAAGGTGTAATTTTTCCTTAAGATAGTAGGTGGATAATCTCCTTCAAAGAGGAGAAGAAGCGTTCGACCTCGCTCATCGTGTTATAGAGTCCAAAAGAGAGTCGAGCTGTACCTGGAATACCAAAGCGTGCCATCGCAGGTTGCGCACAATGGTGGCCTGTTCGTAGGGCAATCCCACGGCAATTGAGAAGGGTGCCCACATCGAGAGGATGCGCTCCTCGCACATTAAAACTAATAATCCCCCCTTTCATTGGGGCTGTACCGATAATTTCAACTTCAGGCAGTTCCCTCAATAGCGAAGTAGCAAAAAGAAGCAACTCCTTTTCATGGGCTGCCACCACTTCCATGCCAATTTCAGAAAGAAAGTCGAGGGCAGCTCCCAATCCGATGACCTCGGCAATCATAGGAGTCCCACTTTCAAAGCGAAAAGGTGGCTTGGCGTATGTCGTTTTTTCTAATGTGACACTCTCAATCATATCGCCTCCACCTTCTAGCGGTGGGAGAGAGGCCAAGAGCGGCTGTTTCCCATAGAGAATGCCTACACCTGTCGGTCCATAGGCTTTATGGCCTGAGAAAAGATAGAAGTCGCAATCGAGTTTCTGAACATCCACAGGAAGATGAGGAGCTCCTTGAGCACCATCGACGATAAAAAGAGCTCCGACACGATGTGCTAAATGGGCCATTTTTTCGATAGGATGGATTGTTCCAAACGCATTCGAGAGATGCGCTATGCTTACTATTTTGACTTGCTCGTCTAACAGACTTTCATATTCTTCCAAGAGAAGTTCGCCCTTTTCATTTACAGGAATCACGCGAAGTGTAGCTCCTCTCTCCTCACACATCATTTGCCAGGGGACGATATTAGAGTGATGTTCGATCACCGAAATCACCACCACATCCCCAGGAAGAAGCTGTTTTCCCAAAGAGTGAGCAAGGAGATTAAGACCTGCTGTTGTCCCTCTAGTAAAGACGATCTCTTCTCGGGAATGAGCATTCAGGAATTTTCTCGCTTTCTCGCGCACTTCTTCATATCGTTCTGTTGCCTCTTTAGACAAGTCGTAGATGGCTCGATGAACGGTTGCATAGTCCTGGGAGTAAAAATTGGTAAGAGCCTCGATCACTGCTCGAGGTTTTTGAGTAGTGGCTGCTGAATCTAAGTAGATGAGATCCCCCCTTTTTTGCAGTAAGGGGAAATGGTGTCGCCAGGAGTGATTCATACTAAAAGGAGGGTTTGGCGCAAAGATGCTAGGGGAACAGCGTCGATCATATCGCGCAAGAAGGCTTTGATGAGTAGTGCTTTTGCCTCTTCATCCGAAAAACCACGAGTTTTTAAATAGAAGAGACTCTCTTTATCGACCTGTCCCACTGTTGCCCCATGCGAAGCTTTGACGTCATCGGCAAAAATTTCGAGAATGGGCTCGGCAACGGCTTTTGCCCCTTCGGAAACGAGCAATGAACGGCTGATTTGGTAGCTTTCTGTTTTCTGCGCTTCGGGTTTTACGTAGATTCGTCCCTTGAAGGTAGAGCGACTCGTATCGGAGAGCACTCCTTTAAATGACTGCGAAGAGATAGCAGCCTCTGCTAAATGGTCAACGCCGACCTCGATTTGGACTTCGTTTCTTCCCTTCAAAGAGAAGGCTCCTCCTATCTTTGCAGAAGAACGGGTGCCTTCTAAAGCGACGCGGTACTCTTGGCGAATCAACTCCCCCTGGCTTAAAAAGGCGCTACTTTCAAATTGAGCTTCTTCTTTTAGCTTCACTCTTATGGTTTCGAGATGCCAGTTTGCCGATGTGACATGATTAAAAAGAGAAAGAGAGCTTTGCCTTTCACATACAATATCAATCATTGCATTTACCCAACATTTCTCGGGATTTCCCCTCACAACGCTGGAAAAATAGGCCGAAACAGTAGCCCCAGCCCCTACAAAGAGATGGACGCGTGGAGAAATAAGAGAGGATGAGGATTCGGTGCTAATAAATAGGATCTGAAGAGGAGCCCCTACCATTGATTGAGGGGGAAAGTAGAGAAAAGCTCCTTCGGGATGTATAGCTGTATTGAGAGCTGCGAAAGGACTTCCCTCTTTTTCTTCCGAAAAGCGTCTTTCGAGATAAAGAGGATAGATTCTGTAGGCTGAAGAAAGAGGCATGACCTCCCACTGTCCTTTTAATGCCTCACAGTCGGAATGTTCTTCCGAGAAAAAACCATCGATAAAAACGAGGACCCTCCCTCGACATTCTGGATAGATGTGCGAGTCGATCTCTCCTTTGGTAATCTCTCCCTTTGTAGCTAAATTAAATGTGGTTTGAGCGAGGGGGCGGATTTTTTGGAAAATAGGGGAAGAAGCATGCTGGAGAAAATATTTCCATCCCCCATCCCTCTCTTTCTCGAGAGGAAGATTTCCTTTATCGCGGTAGAGGCGGGATAAGTTTTCATAGAAAGTCATCTCTTGAGAAGGACCTCGTACCCTTTTTCTTCGAGTTCAAGAGCAAGAGAGGCCTCGCCACTTCGCACTATTGCTCCCTCTACCATCATGTGGACGTAATGAGGGGAGATATAATCTAGAAGGCGTTGGTAGTGAGTAATGAGGATAAGAGCTCGCTTGCCATCCATCAAAAGGTTGATCCCTTGTGCCACGTTGCGCAAGGCATCGATATCAAGACCCGAATCGGTCTCATCTAAGATAGCAAGTTTTGGTTCGAGAAGGGCCATTTGCAGTATTTCATTCCTTTTTTTCTCTCCGCCGGAGAAGCCTTCATTGAGATTACGCGTAAGAAAATCTCTTCTCATCTCTACCAGACGACACTTCTCTTCGAGCAATGGCTTAAATTCTTCTGCGGAAATAGGTGCCTCTTTGCACGCTCTTTTTTTGCTATTAAACGCTTGAAATAAGAATTCTTCATTGCTGACTCCTGCGAGCTCGGGAGGGTATTGAAAGCTCATGAAAAGGCCGAGATGCGCCCTCTCTTCGGGTTCGAGTTCTAGAAGATCTTTCCCCTCAAAAATAATCTCCCCTTCGGTCACTTCATAACAGGGATGCCCTGCTAACACTTTGGCCAATGTCGACTTTCCTGCACCGTTGGGGCCCATGATGGCGTGGATTTCTCCCTCCTTCACTTCTAAGGAAAGGCCTTTGAGGATGGGAATGCCCTCTGAGGAGACATGGAGATTGCGGATAGATAGCATAATCACCCTACTGAATTTTCGAGTTTTAAAGTTAAAAGCTTCTGAGCTTCCGCTGCAAATTCGAAAGGTAGTTCGTCGAGGACCTCTTTGCAAAAACCGTTCACGACTAAAGAGATCGCCTCTTCCCGGCTCATCCCGCGTGACTGGCAGTAAAAGAGCTGCTCCTCATTCATTTTAGAAGTTGAGGCTTCGTGTTCCACGGAGCTCGTTGGATTGCCCACCTCAATCGTGGGGAAAGTATTAGCTGAACAGCGGTTGCCGACCAGCATCGAATCGCATTGGGTATAGTTGCGAGCTGATGTAGCATTGCGACCAATTCTGACAATGCCACGATAGGTATTATGAGCCTCATCAGCAGAGATCCCTTTCGAGACAATTGTAGAACGGGTGTTTTTGCCGAGGTGGATCATTTTCGTTCCCGTATCGGCTTGCATTTTTCCATTTGTCACAGCGACGGAATAAAACTCTCCCACCGAATCATCGCCTTGCAAAATGCAACTGGGGTATTTCCAAGTGATCGCTGCTCCCGCCTCTACTTGCGTCCAACTGATCTTCGAACCTCGCCCTTGACATTTTCCCCTTTTGGTGACGAAATTAAAAACCCCTCCTTTGCCCGTTTTCTTATCTCCAGCATACCAATTTTGCACTGTGGAATACTTAATTTCGGCCCGCTCTTTGGCAATGAGTTCTACTACGGCTGCGTGAAGCTGGTTGCGGGAATAGGCAGGGGCGGTGCACCCTTCGAGGTAGCTTACGTAAGAGTCGTCTTCAGCAATGATCAACGTCCGCTCAAATTGGCCGCTCTCTTGGTCGTTGATGCGGAAATAGGTGGAGAGTTCCATCGGGCAATGCACCCCTTTGGGGATATAGACAAAAGAACCATCGGTAAAAACGGCCGAGTTAAGAGTCGCATAATAGTTATCGCCAATGGGAACGACGCTTCCCAAATACTTCTGCACTAAATCGGCATACGCATGGAGCGCTTCTGAAATGGAACAAAGGACAACACCCGCCTCCTCCAATTTCTTTTTAAATGTCGTGCCGATCGATACCGAATCGAAAACCATGTCGACGGCGACGTTGGCCAATTTTTTTTGTTCTTCTAATGGAATGCCTAAGCGTTGGAACGTCTTTAAAATCTCGGGATCGACTTCATCGAGGCTTCCCAACTTTGGCTTTTTTTTGGGTGCGGAGTAATAGACGATATCTTGAAAGTCGATGGGCGGGTGCTTGACATTTCCCCAAGAAGGGGGTTGCTCTTCTTTCCATTTGCGATAGGCGCGCAAGCGGAACTCGAGCATGTAACTCGGCTCGTTTTTTTTTTCGACGATTTGGTAGATTGTCTCTTCGGTTAATCCTTTGGGGATTGTCTCAGTATCGACATGCGTGACAAAGCCATACTTATAGTCAGAGCGCTCCTCTAAAATCTCTTCCGTCGTGGGCGTTGCCATTCTACTTTTACCTATTAAACCCCATCAAGCATAATGACTTGTAGGTTATAGGTCAAATGGTTGGGAAAAATTATTTCAAAACCTCACTGGCCCTGGTATGTAGCAAAATCCTCAGGAGAATGCCCGGCAGAAATAGTACCTCCCCACTCGTCTTTTACACCTTTGCCTACTATTCTTACCGTTGCTGTTGGGTCGCGATGGATTTTGCTTTTCATGTTATCAAACATAGTACTAAGATCTTGGGGATTAGGAGCTGGTGTTTTTGGTTTAACGGGCTCTATGGGAGACTCCGTAGGAGATTTATTCATCGAACCAGTGGGGCTCCCTTCTGCAGTACTTTCTTCCTCTTCGTCCTCTCCCATATGTTCGCGCCTTTCGAATAGTTTTTTTTCCATCGTATTATTAGCTCGTCTTTTTCCTTTTGGAGGGGGTTCCGTAGCAGGAGGTTTCTT
>JBIOXR010000138.1:0-6466 GCA_044869735.1 Chlamydiales bacterium | reverse complement strand
AAGTGCCCGAAGTAAAGGCCGTAAGATCGCTTTTGCATTGGGGATAGCGAAGTAAGCCTTTAGGTGTAAAGATAATCAATGGTTTTCGAGTAGATCGCTTCACCTGCCTTCGAAGAAGGTGAAAATATTGCGCAGGCGTGGTCGGATAGGCAATTTGCACATTCGCTTCAGCGGCTAGTTGCAAAAAGCGCTCCATCCTTCCCGAGGAGTGCTCGGGGCCTTGCCCCTCATAACCATGGGGAAGAAGAAGGACAAGGCCTGAAAAGCGGAGCCATTTTTTTTCAGACGTCGATAGATATTGATCGATGATAATTTGCGCTCCATTCACAAAATCTCCAAACTGAGCCTCCCATAAGACAAGAGCCGAAGGATAAGCAAGGCTATACCCAAATTCAAAACCCAAAGCGCCAAACTCAGAAAGTGGTGAATCATAGACGTCAAATTCCCCCTGCTCTTTTTTGAGATGGCGCAAAGGGTAGTATTTTTCGCTGTTTTTTTGGTCGACGAGCATCGCATGGCGCTGGCTAAAGGTACCACGCCTCGTATCTTGACCTGTGAGCCGCACAGGAGATCCTTCCCAAAGAAGCGAGGCAAAGGCAAACTGTTCAGCCATCGACCAATCGATAGCTTCTTTCCCCTCTGCCATTTTCATTCTTTCACTCAGCAACTTTTGGACTTTCGGATTGACTGTAAACTCTGGAGGGACACGGCAAAATTGGCGGGCAGTTTCGAGTAAAACCTTCTCATCGATAGCTGTTGCAACAGAAGCGAATGGATCTTCTTCCCTCTTATAGTTTTTCCACACACCCCCAAAGGCCTCGTCGGGAATCTTCTCTTTTTTCACTTTAAATTCTTCAAGCGCCTGATGGAGGGCAGCATTAAACTCTTCTTCTGCTTTCTCAGCTAATTTTTTTTCCGTTACTCCCTCTTGGATCAACTGGTCGCAGTAGATTTCCCGGATAGAGGGTTTGCTGCCGATGAGTTTGTATTCCTGAGGTTGAGTGAAAAGAGGTTCGTCACTCTCATTATGGCCATATTTCCTATAGCAATTCATATCGATAAACACGTCGCAGCCAAATTTCTGCCTCAATTCGAGAGCCAATTGAGCTGCCCACACACACCCTTCGGGATCTTCGGCGTTCACATGAAACACCGGTGCTGCGAAGGCTTTTGCTAAATCTGTGCAGTAGTGGGTCGATCTTGCATCTTCGGGGAGGGTGGTAAATCCGATTTGGTTATTGATTACTAGGTGAAGAGCACCGCCGATGCTATACCCTTTAAGGCGATAAAATTGCATGCTCTCATAAATAACCCCTTGCCCTGCGAGAGCGGCATCTCCATGAATGAGCAGAGGGAGAATCTTTTTTTGTTGCTTGTCTTTTGCTTGAATCTGCTTCGCTTTTGTTTTTCCCAACACTACGGGTACGACCGATTCGAGATGACTTGGATTAGGAGTTAAGCTGATGTGAATTTTCTCTCCCGATTGCGTAGTGATATCAGACGAAAATCCCTTGTGATATTTTACATCTCCTCCCCCTTCGCTCGATTTAGGGTCATAAAAATCTTCAAATTCCGAAAAGATCATAGAGAAAGACTTGTTCATGATGTTGGCAAGGACATTGAGTCTCCCTCGGTGGGACATACCTATGAGGAATTCATTTGCTCCTTCTTTTCCTCCCCTTTCGATAATCTCTGCAAGGATGGGAATAAGCGTCTCTCCCCCTTCAAGGGAAAAACGCTTTTGACCTACGTATTTTGTGTGCAAAAAAGTCTCGAAAAGCTCTGCGCGATTTAATTGCTGAAGAATAAACTTCTTCTTCTCTATTGAAAAAGGAGGCTTAAAGCGCGAAGGCTCGATTTTCTCTTGCAACCATTTTTCGAGCTCTGGGCTTTGATATCCCATGTACTCCACTCCGATTTTGCCACAGTAAATTTGTTGCAATACCAAAAGGATTTCTTGCAGAGTAGCCTCGTTTTGTTCGAGTAATCCACACGTGGGAAAAAGCTCTTGCAGCTCCTCTTCTTTAAATCCCAATATTTTCAATGACAATTCTTTTGGAAGCGGTTTCGGACTCGTCGCTATGGGATTGATATCGGCCATCAAATGGCCATGATACCGATAAGCTTCGATCAAACGGTAGATTCTGATATCCCTTTCGGCTTTTTCGAAAATGGCCTTCTTTTCTTCTAAAGAAGCAAATTCCATCCCATCGAAAAAAGCTCTCCATACCTCGGGAATGCCAGCAGGATTTTTTGTATAGATTCCATAGAGAGCATCGAGCCATTCGACGTTACCAAGATGGGCAAAACTTATTTCCATAATTTCTCCATATAATCTTTTAGAAATTTTATGTCCCTCCCAGAACTTTATTTTTTTCCTTTACAAAAAAGAGGATATTGCAAAAAAAAAGGCTGTATTGAAAAATGCACCCCATTCTCAACTAGGTGGAAAAAATGAAAAGTGAGCGATTAAAAAAATTAGAAACCGAGCTAGGCGACCTAGAACAGTGGCTGAAACTCGGCCTAGTGCCAAAAAAAGAGATCGAACGCCACCAAGAAGAGATCCGCAACCTCAGGCTCCGCATAGAAGAAGAGAAAGAACGCCTTGCTTTCCTAAAAGAGAGTGGGGAAATTGAAGAGTATACGACTCCCCGGCGCGTCCCGACAAAAACGATCTATCCCGAAACCCCCAGCATGTCAGAGATTGGCATTGCCGAAGAGGAGACCGAAATGACCGAGACCGGGATGGACATTGAGACGGAGACCGTGGAAAGCGAAACTCTCACCGATGTAGATAAAGAAGAGCGCGGGGTTGAAGAAGAAGAAGAGGAAGAAGAGCTCGAGGAAGTCGAAGATCCCTTCAGCGACCGCAACCGCTGGCGCCGCGGTGGCATCATCGACCCCGATGCTAGCGAGTGGTAAACGGTCTCTCCCTCTATTTCCACCTCCCTTTTTGCACCCGTAAATGCGACTATTGCCACTTTTACGTCTTGCCAGACAAAGAAAGTTTCAAAAAAAAGCTCCAAGAAGGCCTGCGGAAAGAGTGGGAACAACGCAAAGAAAGTATTACCTCTCCCCTTCATTCTCTCTACTTTGGCGGCGGTACACCTTCTCTATACCCTCCCGAATCTATTGGTGAAATCATCTCATGGATAGATCCCCTACCCCAAGAGATTACATTAGAGGTTAATCCCGAAACGATTTCTTTCGAGCGGTTAAAACAATACGCACTTCTAGGCATAAATAGAATTAGCATGGGAGTTCAAAGCTTTGACCCCCATCTCCTCTCTCTCCTCTCGCGCGCCCATCGGGCCGAGCAATCAAAGGAGGCCATCCTTGCTGCAAAAGCTGCAGGCATTGAGAATATCTCTATCGACTTAATGTATGATGTCCCCCAGCAAACACTCGCCAGCTGGGAAAAGACACTTCAAGAAGCCATTTCTCTTCCCATCACTCATTTGTCGCTCTATAACCTATCTATTGAACCCCATACCGTATTTTTCAAATACAAAGAGAAAATCAAACCCCAACTACCAACCCCCTCCCTCTCTTTAGAACTCCTCAACTTAGCAATCGCCACTCTGACCCACGCTGGATTCGAGCGTTACGAGATCTCTGCCTTTGCTAAAAATAAAAAAGAATCAATCCACAATAAAGGATACTGGACGGGACGCCCCTTTCTTGGCTTTGGCCCCTCGGCTTGCAGCTATTTTCAAGGTTCCCGCTTTCGCAATATCCCCCACCTTCACCGCTACTGCACCTTACTCGGTGAAGGAAAAGAGCCCATCGATTTTTCCGAAACTCTTTCGCCTCAAGAGCGAACAATCGAACACCTCATCCTTCGCCTCCGTCTTTTTGCCCCCTTCGTCTTAGAAGATTTTGAAAAACAGTTCGGCCTCCTTTCAGAGGAGGCCCATATGAGTCTGATAAAATTATCCTCATTAGGATGGATTCAATACCAAAATGGAACGCTCTCTTTAACAGAACAAGGAGCCCTCTTTCACGACTCCATTGCGGTGGAACTTCTTCCTAATAATTAATTTTAAATCTATACTGTTAACCTAAAACAACTTAATCTGGCAAAAAAAAAAGGATTACTTATGGCTATGGCTATTCAAAATACTTTTCCCGCAGATATCTGGTGTCGTATTTTTTCTCATATTAATCACCCTAAATGTTTAATGGAGTTAAGAACAGTTGCATCTATTTTTCGGAAAATTATTGATAACCCAAGAAATGCATCCTGTTTTGATACACAACAAAATAGAGAAATTATAAGTCGTAAAATTATCCAATTGGAAGTTGATTTGTACTCAAGTGTACTAATATGTTCATCTGAACTTGATCGTCTTAAACACATACTAGTCGTAAAAGCTATGATTAATCAAAAAAAAGAGGACACTATATACAGTTTATGTAAAGAATTATCCTTTAAGCAATTAATTGACTCTTTTAAACACAAATTATCTGATCTTCAATTTTATAAATCTGATACTGGAATAAAATTTCTTCCTATCTGCCCCCCAACTTTTATTCAAATCATCTTGTTTTCGAATCAGTCGAAATTTGGAGAAATCTTGAATAGAATTGGTTCGGGTCAAAATGAATCGAAGTGTCTTGATATAGCCGATGAGATAGAGCGAGAACGAGAATTAGCTGTAAACGGCAAATAAGAAAATCGCGGGGGTTTTTTGAATGGGAGGAGGCTCTTTCCAAAGGCGAATAGGCTGGGTGATGACTCCTTCAGAGGGAAGAGTAAGATCCCAGGCTATACATAGTAATGTCGATGGCGAGAGCGCTTGAAGACAAGAGGCATAGGTATGCAGATTGCGGAAGGGGGCCTCGATGAATAATTGGGTTTCGCCTTCTTTCACACTTCTTTTTTCCCACTCGCGCAGTTCTTTTTCTCTCTTCTCTTTTTCTTTGGCTATATAACCGTGAAAAGCAAACCGTGGGCGAGAAATACCCGAAAGCATGAGCGCTTGAGTGATGGAGCAAGGACCAGGAAGTGCTTGAATGGGTATTTTTTTTTGGCGGGCGCGCCAGACGAGAAGTGCTCCTGGGTCGGCAATGCAGGGTAACCCTGCATCGGAAATGAGTCCCCAGTTTTCTCCCTGTTTGATAGGTTCGAGGAGAAAATCGGCCTCTTGGGGAGTGGGTTCTTTTTTCAAAAGGGCCAAAGGAATGAGATGGGGTTTCTTTTTGGTTTTAAACCGCTTTAAAAAGCTACGTCCTCCTTGTTCGCTTTCGGCAATAAGGCCGTCTAGTTGGGCAACTACGACGTCGACACCGGATGGTAGAAGGAGATGGGGATTAGAGATGGGACCAAGGAGGTTGGGTAAAAGAAACAGGGTCATAGCTGTCGGGTGGCCAGTTGGAAGATGAGCTGTTCAAGGAGGCAAGGAACCTCCCCCTCTTTAGCCTTGAGTTCGAGATCGAAAAGGAGAAGTAGCCCCTGTTTTAATCGCTTCTTGCTATACCCTTGAAAAAGCGAGATTTTCTTTTCAAGCAATCCTCCTTTTAAATAGGGGAAAGCCTCGGTTACAGCAGAGAAACCGCCTGATTCGTAAGCACAGAGAGCAAGAAGGGCATTTCTCATTTGGGTTCGTAGGTGGGACATTAAAAGGAACATTTCTCCATTCTCTTCTAAGGTCTCTCCAATTTCTATAGCTCTTTTAGCATCAAACGAGAATATGGCTTCGCCGAGTTCCCATAGCGTCTCATGGGAAATCGGATGGACGAGAGCTCTAAGGTCATCGGCTGTAATCTCTCCCTTCGAGCCAATGTAGGTAAGTAACTTTTCTAACTCATTGCGCAGCAGCAGCCGTTGCCCTCCTAGACCTCTCACTAGAGAAATCGCTACTTTTTGACTCATTTTGACCCTCCTTTCTTCACATTCGTGGAGCAGCCAACGGACGAGCTCGGGTTCTTTCTCCCAGGGCTTCCCTCCGGCAAGATCGAGGAGTTCTCCTTGTTGTAATATGGTCTGATAAATCTCTTGTTTTTGATCTATTCCCTTTGAAATTAGAAAGAAAGAAATCCAATGGTTAGGCTTTTTGACATAGGCCGCCGCCCTTTTTTTCGCGTCCTGCGAAAGCCCATCAAATTTCTCTAAGATCACTAGTCTCTCTTTTGCCAAAAAGGGCAAAGTATCGACCTCTTTGGAAAAATCATTTCCCTCTGCTTCGCCCAACAAAGCGACCTCTCTTCCCCTTTGCCAGGAGGTGAGAAGTTCGGCGAGAATAGCCTTTTTTTCCTCTTCTTCCTTAGCTATGAGAAGGAAAAGACGCGGCGGGGAGGCGAATTTTTTTTTAAAACTCGCAAGATCGTTCCATTTCATGCCCCTAGTATGGGAAAAGAGAGCGATTTAATCTATAGTCGATTAAGTTTTAAATGATAATTTTCACCGCGTCAAAGCTCTCGAGCTTGATCGATCGTAACCGACCTCATATTTCTAATATGGGGT
>JBIOXR010000137.1:0-4628 GCA_044869735.1 Chlamydiales bacterium | reverse complement strand
TGTGCCTAAAAGGCCAACATCCCGACGGTTTACATCGACCAATTTCTTGGGTCTCACGCCAGATACTGTTTCGGCAGAAACAGTATGTCCCGATGTGCTTAAAGTCATGTCGTGGACTATGCAGACTTCAAATATTTTAACAAAGGAGCGGCATTTCCTCCCAGTCCTAAAGAACTGGGTTTCCATGCCGTCAAAAAGATGAAAGAAGGAGGACTCGGGATCTTAGAAGCGCTCGAAAACCTCAATACCATTGTCGAGGTCGATTCTCTCGCCGATATTGAGGTGACTTCCGATGATCGGATGATTTCGCATAAAGAAGAAGAAGAACTGGGGGAAGTAGAGAGGACAGAATATTGGCTCCAAGCAGGAGGAGATAAGCAAACCGTCCACGCCATTAAAGAGACCTTTAGATCAGTAAATCGCTACTTGCGCTCTTTTTATGCTCAAATGAAAAGAGCCGGGGACAACAAGCGGCTCGTTCATGGGATCAATAACATCATGGTGCTCGTTGGAGAAGCGGCAAAAAAACTCGATGACTATTCCTCCCTATTTAAAGAGCGCATCTACGACTTCAAAGAATACCAAGATCTCCAAGAGTTTTACCGCGATAAAATTGTCAAAGAGTCGTATGACGATTTTGCCAAAGAGGCTCATCCTCTTCCTGAGGAAGAGGTCTCCACGTTAACAGAGGAGAAAAAAAAGCTCTATTTACTCAATGATATCGAAGTCATTAAGAATGACACTGACTACGAGCTTTTTTATATCAAAAGAGAAGATGGGAGCCACTTCTTTACTTTTGAATTGGGAAGAATCATCCAATTGGCCACCGATTTTGCTGAATTTAACCAGACCTATTTTAGCGATGATCCCCTCATCCAAATCAAAAATTGGGAGGATAAAAGCCTCCAAATTTTTGCCAAACGCCTTCTTCATGTTTCAAAACATGCCATTGCCCGTTTTTACCGTCAGATGATGAACTATAGGGAACGGGAGAGCGCTGCTTTACTCAACAAGGCGATTATGGCTTTAATGTTGGCGGCAAATCCCAAAAATTTGCTACGCCAGTTTGCCAAAAAGGGGTGCTACCTCTATTTCGACAATTTTATACACTATTTCCGCGAACTATTTTCTTCGAGAGATTTTCAGAAATTGCTCCTCTATTCACCTGAGAGCGATCCCTTTTTGACCGATATGCTAAGGGTCATTGAGTCGCTTTCGCTGGCCCTCTTTACCCAAGGAAGAGGCGAAAAAGAAATAAAACAAGCGCTCGTCCATTTGACGCAGATGAAAAAGGAAAAAAAGGGGGAGAAAAATCTCTCGCAATTTCTAACTTCTCACTACGAAGGATTGGAAAAAGTATTAAAACACCATCCGCATGGCCCTTTATTTAAAGCAGTTGACCTCGTAAGAGAAATAGAAGAAGAGAGGGTGTTCGATCCTTTTCTCCTCGGCAATGTCCCAACCCCTGCTGCTGTGATAAAAATGGGTGAGAAAGAGAAAGAGGTGATCGTGCTGCCATCTCCGACCTCTCAAGAGCGAATAGACAAAGCCAAGGTGGTCGAAGAGTTGAAGATCTATCTACAAACTATTGGTCACGAGAAGCATGGGAGACTTCTCCTCTTCGATTTTCAAGATCGCACGTCATGGAAAGAGTATGCAAGGGCTAAAGCAATTGAAGAGTTAAGCCAACGGGCGGAATACACCGCGGTACTTTTTGTCGCCACTCTTGCCAATCAGACCGATTTTTACTTTCAAAGAGGCGAATATGCAGATCTTGAAGAAAGCGAGCAATTTATTGAAGTTTTCGCCCAGCTTCTAGCCGATGAGGGGACGGGCTATTATTTTTCTCAAGAATTGCGCGAAGTGTTGTTTCCTCGTTTTGTTCCAGCCCTTTTATCGAAAATCCATGCCTCTTTTTTTGAGGGGAAAAAGAGACTCACTTTAAAGGATAGAGAATGTTTTATCGACATGGCTTATCTATTGATCGAGCTAAAGGCAATAGAAGCTTGCGATCCGCTCACGATCGGTTTTGTATCAAAAGATGGACTAGATGAAGCAAGCGTGAGAGGTGTTTCTTTTCTCTCTCTTCTCGTTTCTCACCAACAAACTAAACTCAGAGAAGAAGAACTTGAGCATCTCAATTATCTGCTCCTTGGATCTACTCTTTTATTAAGAGAGAGGGCTCCACGAAAAAATGTGTTTGCTCGTTTTGCCCAGGTGCTCAAACTCATCGAAAGCAAAATCACCCCCAAGGGACTGCTTCTCGAGCCATTTGCCGATCTTTTTGACTCCAAAACTCTTGCAGCCAAAGTTCACTTTCCTACTATAAGAGACTAAAAACGATAAATGGATGAGTATTTCGCCTCGAGATAATCTAAATAGGGAGCTGTCGAAAGGGGGCTGCCCGTCACTTTTTTCACTAATTCTCTAGAAGATAATGAGCGCCCATGCTGGTGGATTTTATCGCCCAACCACTCTTTAATAAAAAGAAGTTCTCCTTTGCTTACTTTTTCTCCCCAAGAAGGATAATCTTTAGCAAACGCATTGAAAAATTGAGCAGCATAGAGATTGCCTAATGCATAGGTAGGAAAATAACCAATAGCTCCCATCGACCAGTGGACATCTTGTAAACACCCGTGAGTATCATCTTTTGGTACAATCCCTAAAAGTTCCTTCATTTTATTATTCCACGCTTCGGGTAGATCGGCAGGGGAGAGGCTCCCTTCGATAAGACTTTTCTCTAGCTCAAAACGCAAGATGACATGCAGGCAATACGTTACCTCATCTGATTCGACCCGGATGAAGCTGGGAGATACCTTGTTAATTCCGCGATAGAAAGACTCTAACGTGACTTTATCTAACTTGGGTTTGAACGTCGCTTTGAGCTTGGGAAGAAAACCTTTCCAGAAGGGTTTGCTCTGTCCAATAAAGGTCTCCCAAAAACGGGATTGACTTTCATGGATGCCGAGGGAAATCGCTTCGCAAAGAGGCGACCCATAGTATTCGGGGATGAGGCCCATTTCATAAAGAGCATGTCCTCCTTCATGGAGGATGGTCGAAATGCAGTCAAAAACCGATGTGGCATGGATCCTGGTCGTAATCCGGTTATCGCTGGGGTGCAAGGAAGTACAGAAAGGATGCGTCGAAAGATCCAGTCTCCCTCGCTTTGGATCATAGCCCATGTCGAGAAGTAATTTTCTGCCAAACTCGATCTGCTTCTCCTCTGGAAATTTGCCGTGCAAAAAGCTATCATCTACTTGGGGAGCCTCGAGTATTTTGTCTAAGATTTCTCGAATACCTAGGCGTAAAGGAATAAATAACCCTTCGAGCTCGCGGATGGTCATATGAGGCTCAAAACTATCACAAAGAGCGTCATAAGGGTGGTTTTTATATCCCAGGTATTCGGCTTTTTCGCGCGACATTTCGAAAATTTGGGTCAAATAGGGGAGAAAATCTTTAAAGGCATTATTTTTTCTCGCATCGGTCCACACCTGCATCGATTCAGAGGCAAGTTTAGCAAAATGCTTCACAAAGTTATTTGGAAGAGCAGAAGCAATGAGATAGTCTCTTCTCCATTGACGCACATTGGCTTTTTCTTTGAGAGAGAGCCCTTCGGCTAGGATTTTTCCCTCTTTGAGATCGACCAGGTTTTCAAGATGAGAGCGGAATTTGCTACTCGTTGTCTTTTTATGCAGCAGACTTGCCATGAGAGAAAGCTGATCACTACGCAATGAATGCCCCTCTTTAGGCATGCAGGTTTCTTGGTCCCATTCCAATAAGTTAGAAACACTCTCGAGGATGCTAATTTCCTTGGAAAGGCTAAATAGTTGTTGGTAGGTTTGTTTGCTTGTGTCTGATTTTTTACTTTTCGTCATCGATGAAAATCCTCTGGATTCTGGGTCCTAAGCATGTAATGAGTTCGTTAACATTGGTCTTTCCCCACCTCGCTACTTGTTCAGGAGGGAGGTTGTTGCCAAATTCGTCCTTACCAAAAATAACGGCGGCATCTCCAACAGTTGCACCTGGGATATCGGTGATATCGACCATCATGAAATCCATACAAATCTTTCCAATCATAGGGGCTTTATGTCCTCGAATGAGGACATATCCTTTCCCACTATAATGGCGATGGAGACCATCGAAATAACCCAAGGGGATGACTCCTATTTTTGCCCGTTTTCTTTCCACCGTGTAGGTTCGTCCATAACTGACGCTTTCTCCCTTTTTACAGATATTGATACCTGCAATATGCGATCTTAGGGTAAGGGCATGTTTGAGGTCCACTCTCTCTTTATCAGCGGAAGAGGAGACGAGTCCAAAAGGAGCCAGGCCAACCCTCACCATATTGCAAAACGGGAGAGAGAACCTCAAAGCACCGCTCGAATTGGCTGCATGAATATAGGTCGGGTGAATGCCATGCTGGAAAAATTGCGTGGTGATTTTTTTAAAAACTTCAATTTGCGTTTTAGTAAAGATATCTTCTTTCTTACACTCTGCTGCCGCTAAATGGGTCATCACTCCTTCTAATGTAAGGAACGGAAGGGAGAGAATCCCTTTTGCAAGAGCAAGAGCCTCTTCAGGACGAGCTCCTAACCGACTCATGCCCGTGTCGATATGGAGGTGCACTT
>JBIOXR010000136.1:0-3702 GCA_044869735.1 Chlamydiales bacterium | reverse complement strand
GGGTATTGGGAAAGCCGGCATCGCACTGGACGATAATCCTCGTTTTTCTCTTTGAGGAATCCTCAAATTTATAGCCTTGAGGATGAGAAGGCTCTGATGAAAATTTCGCCATTGGAAGCTCTCCTAGAATTATTTTGCGCTATTCAAATTATAAATTTTTTTTTACGCCTTGTCAAGTCCCTCCTAGGGTTTTTTACTTGAACAATAGAGCTAAGAGAAGTAAAATCTTCCCGTTCAAGCAAGAGGCGACGAGATGCAAGAGTTATTAAAGTTAATCCTTCAAATTCAAGAACTTGACATTAAGATGATACGATTGATGAGAGTAAAAAGAGAGCGCGAAATAGAGCTTAACAAACTCTTTGTACTCAAAGAAGACATCAAGCGCCAAGTCTCTGAAAAAGAAAAACAAATCTTCGAACTCAAAAAAGAGATTCGCCTAGGAGAGACGAGAATTAAAGAAATCCAAGAAAAAATAGTCAAACTCGAAGCCCAGCAAATGGCTGTGAAGAAAATGGATGAGTTTAATGCTCTTACCCAAGAAATGACTCAAACGGGAAGGGAAAAAACCCTTCTTGAACAGAAACTCTCCGACTTAGTGGATAAATTGGCTACCGAAGAAGATTTACTCATCAATTTGAAAAAGAATCTCACATCGACCGAAGAGAATAGCGCAACCATTGAAAAAGAGATCGTTCAGGCTATTGAAAAGATCAACGAAGAGGGACGGGGATATCTTAAAGAAAGAGAAGTTTTGATTGAGAAAATGAATCCCGACTATTTCAAAATTTACGAAAAACTCCTCCAAAATAAAAAAGATCGCGTAGTGGTTCCCATCGAAAACAGAGTCTGTAGTGGTTGCCATATCATGTTGACCGCACAACATGAAAACCTCGTCCGTAAAGGTGAGAGGCTAGTATTCTGCGAACACTGTTCGCGCATCCTCTACTGGCAAGAGGCCGAAGTGGAAGAGGAAGGGGCACAACCGCGCCGCCGCCGCCGCCGAACAACAGCTGCGACGACTTAAAATTTTTTGCTGGGAGGAGAGGCAATCGCCCCAAAAAGGGGAGGAAAGTCTGGACTTCGCAGGAGAAGGATACCAGTGAAATACTGGGGGCCGTAAGGCTACGGAAAGTGCAACAGAAAACACCCCGCTGCGATTTATCGCAGGTAGGCTGAAAAAGCCGGCTTCAAGAGCCGGCCAGACTTAAGGAGACTTAAGCTGCTGCAAACCCTATCCGAAGCAAGAGAAAAGGCCTAACGCGCTCCGCTCGGGGCCTTTCACCTATCGCTTGAGGGTTTTGGCGACAAAGCCCCTAGAGGAATGATTGCCAATAACAGAATCCGGCTTATTTCCCTCCCAGCTTTTTTTCCCGTACCCTCCCCCTGCCCGTGCCCGATTTTCCAAAACTGTTTGCTCTACTATTGTTTGCGAGCACTTCTCGCTGCTGGAATATTCTTTAACTACTTTTATGAGAGGGATTTTTAAAAATCGGGCACGGGCACGGGTAAGGGCACGGGCACGAAAACAATTCTTTATTTACGGTGAGTATATTCAGCGAAGGGGCCGTCGAAAGTAACGATGCTATTTTCTTCAAACGAGATGATTTTGGTGGCGAAGTTTTCGACGAGAGAGCGGTCGTGGCTGGCGACGATGGCTGTCCCTTTGTAGTCGGTAAGAGCCCAAGCGAGCGCAGAAACGGCTTCGAGGTCGAGGTGGGTGTTGGGTTCGTCGAGGATAATGAAGTTATGTTTTTCGAGCATCATACCCCCGAGGATAAGGCGAGCGGCCTCTCCGCCCGAGAGAGAGAAGAGGGGTTTCATGGCATCGTCGCCAGCAAAGAGCATTTTACCTAGAATGCTGCGGATTTCGTGGTCGTAAATCCCTACTTTCTTTTCCCTTAACCAATCAAAAAGGGTTTTATCCTCTTTTTTTGAGAGTATTTCGCTATGGTTTTGTGGAAAATAACTCGGGATGACTTCGTGGCCATATTCAATTGTCCCTTGATCGGGAGGGATGATTTTAGCAATCATTTTAAGAAGAGTTGTTTTTCCCCTTCCATTGTTGCCAATCACTGCGATTTTATCTCCCTTGTGAATCTCATAAGAGAAGTTTTTGATGACGGCTTCGTCGTAGCTTTTGGAGACGTGACTAAGGCGGCAGACGATTTTTCCCGATTCTTTTTCTGGTTGAGGAAATCGGATGTAGGGGCGTTGGATATTCGACTTTTTCAGCTCTTCGGGCTTGAGCCGTTCAATTTCGCGCATCCGCGATTGGACTTGGCTAGCTCTTGTTCCTGCCGCAAAACGAGCGACAAATTCTTTGAGAGAGGCAATTTTTTTCTCTTTGCTTTTCGCCTCTTGCTCGCTCCGTTCGCGCACAGAAGTCTTGGTCATCACCATCTGGTCATAGTTGCCCGGATAGAGGATGACTGTTTCATAGTCAATATCGGCCACATCGGTTGCTATAGCATTTAAAAAATGGCGGTCGTGGCTAATGACGATCAAGGTCCCTTTGTAATTATGCAAGAAGGTTTCGAGCCAACCGATCGACTCGAGGTCAAGATGGTTCGTTGGTTCATCTAAAAGAAGAGCTTCGGGTTCTCCAAAAAGGGCTTGTGCAAGGAGAGCGCGGAATTGTAAATCAGAGGGGATCTCTTTCATTTTTTTACTATGAAATTCCTTGGCAATTCCCATGCCTAAAAGGAGTTTTTCTGCTGCAGCTTCTGCTGTATAACCCTCTTCTTCGGCAATGATCTCTTCGATTTCTCCAAGGCGTATCCCAATGGCTTCCGTCATCTCGCCCGCATAGAGAAAATCGCGTTCTTCCAGGGCCTTCCATAAACGGCTGTTGCCTTGCACCACCGTGTTAATTACTGTTTGATCTCGAAAATCTTCGATATTTTGCCTTAAAAATCCCACGCGTGAAGGTAGAGAGGCCGTTCCGGTGGTCGGATCGACTTCGCCGTGGATTATTTTGAGAAGAGTCGATTTCCCTGAGCCATTGGGGCCGGTCAAGACATAGCATCTTCCGGAGTTGAAAGTCATGGTGACGTTTTCAAACAAAATCCGACTACCAAAAGCTTTAGAAATGTTATTCAATGTAATAGGCATAGATCAGAATAGTTTATATCGTTTCCTCTATTTTGAGAAAGGCCTCTTTGACCTTCTCAACGGAAATGGCTTCCATACACCCACATTGCTTACATTTTTTTTCAAAACCGAGGGAAATACAGGGGGTATGGCCATAAGGAGGAGTAAGTGAAACGACTTTCTCACCTATACCTCCCCATCGATCGGGTGAAGTAGGTCCATGTAGGGCGATGACGGGACAAGAGAGAGAAGCAGCGAGATGCATGATACCTGTATCGACCGAGATAAGGCAACTGCATGAAAGTAGGAGATGGGCGGTCTCTCGCAAAGAAAGCCTTCCTGCCATATTGGCGATCCGTCCATCGTAAGCGAGTGCTTCGAGAGAGACTCTCTCTTTTTCTCCCCCCGTAAGAACCACGGAATAGTTTTTGTTGAGAAGGAAATCGATGACCATCCGCCAGTTTTTTTCGCTCCACATTTTGAGGTCGGCACGAGAGCCTCCAGGGAAAAGATGTAGCGCTACTTCCCTTTTTTTTGAGGAAGTGGAAGGGAGAACAATGCGGGGATGGTGAGTGGTGGGAAGAGATAACGAACGTAAAAGATTGCGGTAAT
>JBIOXR010000135.1:0-11965 GCA_044869735.1 Chlamydiales bacterium | reverse complement strand
AGGTCAAAATTATCATTTCAAATTTAATCGACTATAAGAAAAAAACGGCAGGGAGTAAAGCTCCCTGCCGTTAAGGTAGGATAAAGACTAACTCGTAGGGTTAGCAGATCTCTTCACCGTACATCTTCATGAGATTACGGCGCCAGCCTTCTGCAGTCTGGATTCTAGAGCGAGAACCCCCAACTCTTCGGCGAGCAGCAGAGCGAGCTACTACGGGATGAGCTACAGCTGATCTACCAGCCGATTTTCTTCGGGAAGAAGTCCTTCTCTTAGTAGATCTTCTTTTTCTTGCTACTTTTTTTACAGCAGCTACTTTAGCTACTGCTCTTCGGACCTTTCTTCTCACTGCTCTTCTAACAACTCTTCTAGTTGTTCTTCTTTTTACTCCAGCAGCTCGTTTAACGCGTCTTCTAACGACTCTTCTGCCGGCGGCTTTTCTCTTAACTCTTCGTACTGTCTTTCTCGCAGAAGCCCGTTTTTTCGTTCTTCTCGAGGACTTTTTAGCAGCCGAAGTGCGTCTTTTGCGGCTTGCGCTCGACGCTTTTTGCAATGTGAACATGGCTTGCCTCCTTATAATTTCAAAATTAGAGCATTGCCTATTCGATCTATCGGCAGAAAGCAAATGAAGCTTTAGTAAAATTTATGATTTTTTTTTGAGATTATGAGATCCTGCTTTAAAACAGCGTTTTAGAAAAGGTGAAAAAAGTTAGGTTCCTAGCGATTTAACAAACTCGACGAGCAGCCGGACACCCCAACCAACCCCATTCTTTGGATTATAATGCCTCTCTTTGGATGAAAAAGCGGTACCTGCTATATCGATGTGAGCCCAGGGGACTTTACCCACAAACTCGTGGAGGAAAAGTCCCGCCGTAATAGCCCCGCCTGGACGACCACCTGAATTTTTATAATCGGCAATATCCGACTTGAGTTGCTCTAGATAGGGCAAATATAAAGGAAGTTTCCAAACTAGCTCTGCCGAAACCTCTGAGGCTTTCAAAAGCTGAGAAGAGAGTTGGTCATCATTTGACATTAACCCTGCAACTTCTTCTCCTAAAGCGATGACGACGGCTCCTGTTAAAGTAGCTAGGTCGACGATGCGAGTAGGCGAAAGCGTCGCTGCGGCGTAGCCGATTGCATCGGCTAATGTAAGGCGTCCTTCGGCATCGGTATTTGAGATTTCCACGCTTTTCCCCGTAAAGCTAGTAAAGACATCTCCAGGCTTATAACTATGAGAGCCAATGGCATTTTCGCAGGTAGCCACAACAGCCGTAACGTTGGCATTGAGTTTTAAGCTGGCGATAGCTTCCATCGTCCCCATGACCGCGGCTGCTCCTGACATGTCGGCACGCATAGTCTCCATTGAACCTGTGGGTTTAATATTAAGCCCACCTGTATCAAAGGTAATTCCTTTACCTATAATCACTGTATGGTCTTTCGATCGCGGCGCGCCTTTATATTCTACTACAATAAAATAGGGCTCATGCGTTGAACCTTTGGCAACGGCAAGGAAAAGATGCATCTTCTCCTTCTTGATCCACTCTTTATCATAGATATGCGTTTTTACGGAGCCATGTCTTTTTTGAATGGCCAGCGCCACCTTGCTTAAATACTCGGGAGTTACTTCGTCGGCATTCCCATTGATGAGGTCGCGCGCTAAGAATACCCCTTCGGCAATTTGCACGCTCTTCTCCGCAATGGGCAAGTGTTTGGGAAGTATCCCAATGAGGGTTACTTTTTCAAGTAATGGATTTTTTTCCTTAGAGAGGAACCGATCCCAACGGTAATTTGCTAAGGCGATTCCTTCTGAAATGCCCTTTATGCTCTCTTCTGCACTGATGCCCCTCAATTCAGCGACATTGGGCATCACGACATTGAGTGCGGTACACTTTTTTTTGAGACTAAAGCGGATAGCTTCAGAAAAGTTACCTCTTAACTTCTCGACACTTATCCCCTCTTCTTTCCCCAATCCAAGTAGGAGAATCCTTTTTTCCAATCGATTTTCCTTAGGGTAGAGGAGAAGGAGCTCTCCTTCCTTTCCAGAAAAATCTTTCTGTTCTAGAGGAGGAGCTATCAATGAAGCAAATGAACTATATGTTGCCGCTCCTTTTGGCTTTTTCTGGCCATTTCCCTCCCAGAAAGGAAGGACGAGAAGATCGGCTTCTTTCCGTTTTGTTAAGGCTGGTTGGGCAAAAAATTGCATGTGTGCTCCTTAAAAGGGGAGATCATCCCCGCTGTAATGCGTTCCCTCTTCATGAGCACTTCCCATCGTGGCCATCTCTTCTTCCATCAAAGGCGAAGAGGAGTGACTTGGACTTTCTCGCTTTATAGGAGGAGCAACTTGGCTTCCCGTTCCTCCTTCTTGCGTCTTTTCATTGCGGCCAAAAGGAGAAAACTTCACTATCTGAGCACTCATCGTTAGAGAGATTTGCGTTTTCCCCTCGCGATCGACATAGGTTTCGGGTTTGCCCATCTCTCCAATGACGATAATGGGTGTTCCTTTTTTCAGATAGGGCAACATTTTATCGAAACGATCGTCCCAAATACTTACCTTCCACCAGACTGTTTCATCCTTGCCTCCGTGCCGGACGCGCGTTGCTATGCGAAGGGTGATGACTCGCTTTCCCCCAGAAGTATATCTCTCCTCGGCATCAGAGCCTAGGTAACCCGCAATTTCTACGATAATCATCAGTGACCTCTGGTTTGGTTAAGGTAACATATAAGCATTAGGAGCCACGAAAATGCAAGAAAAAAGTCAGCAAAAAAAATCCATGATCGTGAATGTGTAGTTCAAAATCATGGATCGAAAAATAACTCTTATTAACCGCGGATGTAACCGGGCCCTGGACCTGTGGGTGGAGCCGGAGGAGCAGCCCCTGGTTTTTTGAACTCGAGAACCGGTTCACGACCTTCCAAGACATCTTTGCAGATTTTTCTCCACTTCTCCACAGTTTCGACATAAAGAGGAGCAAACGCGCGCAGTAGAGTAGGCGCTGCATACATCATGTCGATGACGCAGTGCATCAAAATCAGTTCTTCTTTTACGGCAACTCCAACGCCTCCTCCAGCCATTTGTCCGCCGAGCATCGAACCTTCCAGGAGCTTCTCGTAGAGTTTCATCCTGATATTGACATCTTTTGGAAGCCCGTCTAATAAGGGCGAGTACACATAGAGCCGATCGGAATTCGGCTCATAGGTGAGGTGCATCGAAAACTCATCATCAATACCTAGAATACAGGTATTGTTTTCGTCGTAGTTCAACCCCTCCAAACCTAATTCTTTGCCGAACTCTCTTAAGTTTTGCTTAGCATTTTCATATGACATAGATTCCTACCTATAGAACTTCGAATTCAATCCATATAGCATACAGATTCATTTGATGAGGTCAAAGGTAAAAATGACGAAGTGCAAATATTTTCCTTCCCGATTCCAACATAAGGCTGCTATAAAAAGATTTTAATTTAGACTGAATTGTCAATGAAATTTTCCCACAGTCGCGGTTTTCCATTACCTTACGGAGCTACTAAGCATTCCAAAGGCATAAATTTCTCCCTTTTTTCGAAACATGCCACCGCCGTTTCCCTCTGCCTCTTCGAACCAGAAGCCCCTACTCCTTCGTTGGAGATCCCCCTCGATTCAAAAACAAATAAAACAGGGGATGTGTGGCATATTTTTGTCTATGACCTATCGGAACAATATGGATATGGCTATCGCATCGATGGGCCTTATGATCCCCTCGAAGGCGATCTATATAACTCCCGCTGTATCGTCCTCGATCCTTATGCCAAAATGCGCCTCTCCACAAAACAATGGGGAGATAAAGACGGCCATCCGCATATAGAAAAAGCTGAGATTTTCCCTTTGGAGCCCTTTAATTGGGAAGACGATGACCACCCCAATATTCCTTTGAAAGATCTCATTATTTATGAAATGCATGTGCGCGGATTTACGCAAGACTCATCGAGCAAAGTAACGCATCCAGGCACATTCCGAGGGATCATAGAGAAAATCCCCCATCTAAAAGCTCTAGGCGTCAACGCAATAGAACTCATGCCTGTCCATGAGTTTAATGAAAATGAAAACTATAGGAAAAATCCCAAAACGGGAGAGAGGCTCTATAATTATTGGGGATACTCTAGCGTGAGCTTTTTCTCCCTTATGCGAAGATACTCAGGCGAAGGAACCAATTGGATCAGCGAATTTAAGTCCTTAGTCAAAGAGCTCCATAAAAATGGCATTGAAGTGATACTCGATGTCGTTTTCAACCATACCGCTGAAGGGAATGCTGAAGGACCTATCATTTCTTTTAAAGGGATAGAAAATTCAATTTACTACATGCTCGGTCCCAATGGAGAATACTATAACTTCTCGGGTTGCGGCAACACGGTGAATGCGAATCATCCCGTTGTTAGAGAACTCATTCGCGATAGCTTGCGCTATTTTGTACAAGAGATGCACGTCGATGGGTTCCGTTTTGATCTCGCCTCGATTCTCGTCAGATCTCATGAAGGAGTGCCACTTCAGGTGCCACCTCTCGTGGAAGCGATAGCCTATGATCCTGTTTTGGCAGATACCAAGCTAATTGCAGAAGCTTGGGACGCAGCCGGTCTTTATCAAGTGGGTACTTTTCCCTCTTTTGGCGTCTGGTCAGAATGGAATGGTAAATACCGCGACGCCGTACGCCGGTTTATCAAAGGCACAGATGGAGAGGTCGGTTATTTCGCTACGCGCCTTGCCGGTTCTGAAGATCTCTATGGAAAAGGGCGTGCTCCTTACCACAGCATCAATTTTATCACCGCACACGACGGATTTACACTCCGCGACCTCGTCTCTTATAATGAGAAACATAACGAAGAGAATGGTGAATATAATAAGGATGGGAGCGATCAAAACGATAGCTGGAATTGTGGCGTGGAAGGAGAAACTACAGACTCAACCATCCAGTCTCTTCGCGAGCGACAGATAAAAAACTTCCTCCTCGCCCTTCTCGCCTCACAAGGAACGCCTATGCTTTTGATGGGAGATGAATATGGACACACTAAACACGGCAATAACAACACGTGGTGCCAAGATTCTAAAATCAATTGGTTCGATTGGGATCTCTTGGAAAAGAATCAGGGGCTTTTTCGCTTCGTCTCCAAATTAATTGCCTTTAGAAAATCGCACTCTCTCTTAACTCATGCGAAATTTCTGACAAAAGACGACGTGACCTGGCATGGCACAGAACCTTCAAACCCCGATTGGACTCCCTCCTCCCACTTTATAGCCTACACGCTCAAGTGTAGAGAAGGGACCGATCCTCTCTACCTCGCCTTCAACGCTTCGCACGAACCCGCTACAGTCACCCTACCACCCACACCAAAAGAGTACCACCAAATCGTCAATACCTCTCTTCCCCCACCCCAAGATTTTCTCGACGAGCCACTCAAACTCCACAAAACCCCCTTCAAAATGCCCCCCTACTCCGCCCTCTTACTTAAAATAAAATAAGTGGAGTGGTTTGACGTCACGCCAGAACAATTTATGCCTATTAGGCATAAAAATAGTAAAAAATTATGGCTTTTATGCTATAATTCGTTTAAGAGATAGATTATGCGATCGACCTCCACCTCAGAGAAATTACTTGTCGAAGAAATAATGGATGCGGCATTGAGCCTTAGATCTTCTACTAGAGGTCTTTCTATAGGCAGCCTCATCAAATTGATTCGAACACAAATAGGCTTGTCTCAAATAGCCCTCGCAAAACGAGCCCATGTTCCTCAATCGACCATTTCTCGTATAGAGAAAGGACAAAGAGATATAGGCTTAAACACTTTGCAAAAGATTCTTAGTGCAATGAAATGTGAACTCGTAATCGTCCCTTTACTGATTGAATCCATCGACTCTATTCGAAGAAAACAGGCGCGAAAAATGGCAGAAAAAAGAATAGATTATCTCAAAGGAACCATGAATTTAGAAGAACAAGAGCCTGATCCTAGATTCATCAAAGAACTTTTATTACAAGAAGAAATCCGATTACTACAAGGACCTAATTCTAAACTTTGGGAAGAATAACCTATAATGAGAGAGTTCGATTTTCCAGAAGGAGCAACTCCTATCAATGACTGTAGTTGTCTTATTCCGATTTGGGTACACAACCTAAAAGATCTTAATAGAATGGAAGCAGATAATATTGTAATTGCACAGAGAAAATATCTTCAACCCCCTATTCGCCATCCTAAACAATGGTTTCGTGCGGAAGAATTGAAAAAGGTTCATGGGTTAATGTTTAATAAAGTTTGGAAATGGGCAGGCGTATATAGAAGCTCTAACACATCCATAGGCATTAAACCTGTCTTCATCCCATCTCAATTAGCAGAATTTTGTTTTGAGGTAATCTTATGGACAAAACATTCCTTGGGGTTGACTTCCATTGAAATGGCTGCAAGGATTCATCATCGATTGGTTCTGATACATCCA
Organism: Chlamydiales bacterium; assembly: GCA_044869735.1. Lineage (GTDB taxonomy): Bacteria > Chlamydiota > Chlamydiia > Chlamydiales > JAAKFR01 > JBIOXR01. The sequence goes on along the minus strand of JBIOXR010000135.1, from coordinate 5,509 downwards.
TTTGAAAATGGCAATGGTCGATTTTCACGACTTATAGCGGATAGATTTCTTCTTTCACAGAAATGTTCTTATCCTCAATGGCCGGTCCATCTAAATCAATCAACTAAAGTACGGCAACGGTATATTCAAACTCTTAAAAGCGCCGATAAAGGAGATTATGAACCATTGATCGCCTTTATGAAAGAATTTGGTGCTCACGATCCAAATGAAAAACTTATTATGTCATCTTTGCAAACTGGATAGTGGACCGAAAAAAGTTGCCTGGCGTGGATACGCCAGGCGTTAATAATTATGCGTGGTCGAGGGCAGTGAGGCGCGTGTTGGGGAAGTAGGTTTGGAGGATTTTGCGGGCGTCATATCCTCGGCGGGCCATCTCATCGGCACTGGCGATAGAGAGTTTTTCGTTAGAAGGAGCATTTTTCCCACGCGTCCAACCAGCGGCAAAGAGCTGCCCTGCTTCGTTGAGGCCCGGTTTCTCCATGACCATATTGCGCGTAAGATCTACAATCTCATTGACGTGATTTTCTCCCATCGTCACTCCATGACCGTAGTACCCCACTTCTTTTGCTACGACATTCCACACTTCGTCTGATTCAACGTTGAAGCAACGGAACGCCGCTTCTGTGCGAGCCGTAATCGCCAAAGCGGAGAGAGCTTCACGCGCTACGGAAGATTCGACTTTGTAAGCTAAAATCGACTTTAAATAATCTTCGATCGCTATATCATTTACAATGGTGATGCGGTTATGTTCTCCTTGGGAGATAAAGAGCGTTCCTTTGTACTGAAATCCGTTGACATACATCATGGTATTGGGCGATGCAGGAACGAGAGCGATTTGATAAACTTCAGGGTATTCCTCACCCCAACGAATGCCCTCTTTCATGCCATGCACGACAAAACGCTTCCCCGTAGAGCCGCTGCTCAAAAGCGTCCCCATATCGGTTCTGATCACTCTATAATCGCCTTTGACTTCTAGCAAAGCAGCAGGGATATCCTTTGCAAGGAGCACCTTAATTTTTGGCCCTGAAGCCATTCTCATTTGATGCCTCTCTTTTGGATTGGTCATCTTTGCCCCTTCGCCTACGTGGGCAAGGCCTAAGGCTAGAGCACACGCCATGATACCGAATCTAGATCTCATCTTTTTTTCCTCATCAAAATAGGTTGTTTGGATAATCCGTATTAGCTTTATTATTTGATAACTTTCCCAGGTGTTTATACGCAAGAGGTGTTGCTTCGCGCCCCCGAGGAGTTCGTTTCAAAAATCCTTGCAGAATCAAAAATGGTTCGTAGACTTCTTCCAAAGTATGTGGTTCTTCACCTACCGCTACTGCAAGGGTATTGATGCCGACAGGCCCTCCCCCATAATGGTCGATCATGACTGTCAGAATCCGCTTATCCATTTCATCGAGACCGCGATGATCAATCCGCAGCAGCCCTATTGCTTTTTGCACTTCTGCCTCATCGATAGGATGTACGACCTTTCTCGTCTCTGCCCAATCTCGTACCCAACGGAGTAAATGATTCGCCGTTCTTGGCGTTCCTCTCGAACGCAAAGCAATCTCCAGTGTCGCTTCGTCGCATAGGGGAAATTTCAAGATGTGTGTCGATCGTTTCAAGATCTTCTGCAATGTCTCAGGCGTATAGTAATCGAGCCTACAGTTAAGGGCAAAACGGGAGCGCAAGGGAGAAGAGAGAAGCCCCATACGCGTTGTCGCTCCTACGAGCGTAAACGGATTTAATTTCACCCGAACAGTGCGCGCACTTGGACCACTATCGATGACTAGATCTAAGATAAAATCTTCCATCGCAGGATAGAGGTATTCTTCTAAAGAGCGATGGAGGCGATGGATCTCATCGATGAACAGGATGTCGCCTTTTTGCAAGTTGGTCAAAATACCAGCTAAATCTGCAGGCCTTTCCAAAACCGCTCCTGAAGTGATAATTATCGAACTCTCCATCGATTTAGCGATGATATTGGCCAGGGTTGTCTTACCTAAACCTGGTGGACCCGATAAAAGAAGATGGCCCAAGACCTCTTGCCTTTTTTTTGCAGCTCCGATGAAAATCTCAAGACGGTCTTTGACTTCGTCTTGTCCCGTGAATTCCAAAAGAGACTGTGGACGAAGAGAAACTTCAAATATTGGGTCTTCTTCTCGGAAAGTGGTTTTTTCTGGGTGCGTCTCTAAAGAATTGTTCCATTGGGACTTAATGAAATCTTCTTTCTCATTCATAAAACATACACCACAAAGAAAAAAGGGTAGCAAAAAACGATTTCGATAGCTATAGCTATTAGAGAAACTGAGGAAGTAGAATGAGCCTAAAAGAAGATCGCTGGATCCAACAGATGGTTGAAGAACATCGAATGATTGATCCCTTCGTCGATAAACAGGTGGGCCTTGTCGACGGAAAAAAAGTAGTTAGCTTTGGATTATCGAGCTATGGATACGATGTACGCATTTCCGATGAATTTAAAGTCTTCACCAACGTCTATAATTCCATTGTCGATCCCAAATCATTTACCGAAGATGCTTTCGTCGACATCAAAGCCAAAGAGTGTATCATTCCCCCCAATTCATTTGCCCTTGGACGCACCGTCGAGTATTTTCGTATACCACGCAATGTTCTCACTCTTTGCATCGGCAAATCGACCTATGCCCGCTGCGGAATTATCGTGAATGTCACACCGTTCGAGCCACAATGGGAAGGATATGTCACTATCGAAATTTCCAACACCTCTCCCTTGCCGGCAAAAATATATGCCAATGAGGGAATCGCCCAAGTCGTCTTTCTCGAAGCTCCGCATGAATGCCTCATTTCATATGCAGATAGGAAAGGGAAATACCAAAAACAACAAGGGATCACCATCCCCATCGTTTAAAGGACGTCTTTTTGCGGTCTAAACTCCTTGAAGAAGTTGTCTTAAAATCGTGGTGGACGATTGCTTTCATCCTCCTTTCTTTTTTTATTTACGACCAAGGAGTCCTAAGAAAAAAGAAAGAGCTTACCCTTCTTCTCGAAAAAAAAACTACCTATGAACAAGAGATCGAAAAGGGTCTCGCTCTGCAAAAAGAGTTAAAAAAGCAGATTGCGAGCCACGCTGATCCCGACTGGATTGAGCTCACACTTATGCGTAATCTAGGCCTCGTGCCTGAAGGTTCTAAGAAAGTTCATTTTAAATCTTAACGAACTTTGGTCGTTTAGAAGGAGATGCAGTTCGCTTGGAATCTGATTTGCAAGAAATTATTTTGATTGATTGTTTAATTTCTTTTATTTATAATCATTTAAATATTATTCATTTATACTAAAAAAAGTGTGGCTTCTTCCTCGGCTCCAATTTCTAATAGAAAATCTACTGCTTTAGCACCAGTTGTCTCTGCAAACAATATCGCCGAACTCCCCACTGAACTTCGAGTCCATATTCTTAGAATGCTAGAAAATCTATCAGATCTTAGTCGCGCCTCTTGGGTGTGTAGAGAATGGCGGATGGTAGTGAAAGATGTTCCTTGTAAGATTAATAGGCTGAAGATGCATTCTTTACGCAAGATTGTCGCTTTCTCCATTATCTTCACAAGTTTTAAAATAAAAGAAATAAACGAACCGCGAATAGCTAATGAGCAACTGTATCAAGCAAATCTTGATTTAATACGCTTTCCAATACGATATGACGTCGCCAAACTTTTTCATTTTAAAACACGTTTAATTATTAATCATAATAAAAAAACCTTTTTTCTCAATAAAACCAGCGGAGAAATAGACGCTACTATTGAAGGAAAAAATCTCCTTTCTGTCTTGTCCTTAAATGATCGGGATTTTCTTTTATATTATAAGCGTTTAAATACTCCGATAGTTCATGTGGCTTTTTCCTCCACTTGCGAACCTTCAATAGATTACTATGCCCTTCCTCAAATACCGGACGAGTCTAGCGAGGGCGAAGACATAACTGAAGAACCCATGCTAATGAAAAGAAAAGGAGCAGAGCTCGATATTCACTTGCAGCCTCCAAAAAAGAAAAGAAGGAATGAAAATGATGAAAGCGATCCAAATATTTCTTTTGTAAAAGCCTTTGATTCTGTCTCTTTATGGCTAATTAATGGAGAATATTATACCTATGAATTTAAGAATAACACCTTAACTAAACTTTGTTTGAATGACATTGATAACATTGATGTTACAGATGACATTGAAATTGAGTTTTGCTCAGATAGATTATTTCTTTTTGCAAAAAAGCGAAAAAGTTTAGCTGTTTTTCAATATAACACCACTTCTAGTACGTATGATTTGATTAGCTCCAATATTTTTGGAGACAAATCAAAGTTATTTGACGTCTCAAACGATCAAAACAAAATGGCAATTGAAAACTTTAGATCTAACGAACTCAATGACTGGGATTTAAAAGAAATTAACATTCTGAATAGAAACTTTGTAGTTGCGGCATTAGAATGTCCAGTTATGTCCAATCGCCCCATCTTGCTTTCTTTGGAAACAGGGAAAATGATTGAACTTAACCGTTATGGCCTTGAGTGTAATTCGCCGATCGCCATTTGGAAACACTATCTCGTTTCTATGCTAACAAATTCAAATTATGGCTTTTTATCATTAGTTAACCTCTATTCAAATGCGCGCATTTTTTTGACTGGTCGAGACTTCCTCCCCGGAAAAGCAAGTCACATTAGTGATGTCATTGTGACATACGATAATAACGAAGAATCGCTTATTGCCAAAATTAAATATAACGACACATTAAATAATAAAAAAGGCGAAATTAGATTTGAAATTTCAACTTAATTTGGATAAATTATCATGGCATGTACATCTACCGCCCCATCTGACAGAAGCAATCAGACAACTCAAAATCAAGAACCCTGCATTATTGGAACACTAGATTACAATATAAGTTCCTATATTTTTTGTTTCTTAAATACTTTTCGCGAATTTTTTAATGCCTCCTGTGTCTCTAAGGAGTGGCGCCGTTGTATAGGGAACATTCCGGTTAGTGATGAACTCTTTTTTCGGGATATAAAGGATCTCGAATCTTATTCCCGAAGCATTTTTAACCCTTCCATTCTCTCTTTTTTAACTCAGAAACCTAGGATAGTTGCTATCGACAGTACCAAAGGACCTTACCAAAGGAGAAAACTGCTTTTAAATAGAGTTCTTCCCTATCGGGAATACCAGGATGCAAGAGTACTCGAAGGAAAAAAAATAGATGCCCATCGTTTTTATTGTACAGTCTCCAAAGATTCATACATCATCTACAACAATGAGGGAAACATGCTTACCACTATACCTCTAGATTCTGGAGACCCTGTAGAATACACTCTAGTAGATAAAAATTTTATTGTAATCACTGCACGAGGTTTCATATACAATTTTTGTGATTGGTCACTAATTGAACGGTTCAACTTAATTGAATTTGAGGAGTTCCAAAATATAGATTCCTCTCAGAATAAAATTGTCGAGGTTCAAAGCGCTGGCACAAATTACTGGTCCACTGATGCAAGTTTTGTGC
>JBIOXR010000134.1:0-5667 GCA_044869735.1 Chlamydiales bacterium | reverse complement strand
CAAACTCCCTATAATTTTCTCCAATACTATGAATTTTTCCAACAGATGCCAAAGGAGCTCCACCCTAAAATAGAAGCCATGCCAAAACAAGCAATTTATACTTTGGCTTCAAGGCAGGGATCTCTCTCTCAAAAAGAAGAAATGGTCGAAAAATATGCAGGAGAAACAAAACAAGAGGTACTGACATTGATTCGAGTTCTTTTCCCCTTAAATGAAGGGGATAAAAGAAGGGGAAAAGTAGGGGATAGGATCATCGTTTCTTTAAAAAAGTTAATAGACGATCTCGAGCAAAGACCTAAAATTCTCCCCCGCGATGAAAAAGAAAGTGCTTTAAACCTTACTGAAAAGCTGCTAGCGTTATTAACATCTTGTGAAACTGGGGAATAAAAATATGCTCGACGATAAGATATTGATGTTATTTGAAGGGAACCTCAAACGCATTTTTGCTCTAAAGATTACCCGCTCCACCTTCAGGGAAATCCAGAATGTCATCCTCACTTGTGCCAATCACAATAAACAACTTGCCAATGACCTTTTTGAAACTCTTTTAACGGGAAGGATCAAAGAGGACCTAGGGAATGAAAAACAAAAAGAAGTTTTGGAAGATGTCATTCGCCATTTCACCATTCCTGCCCGCTTATCAAAAGAGATCTATGAACGAGGCGATTTCATCAATATTATTACCTCCGATGCCGTTCGCCAGCAAGAACACGTCGCCTTTGTCAATAGGATCAGACGCATCGACGGAGAAGAGTTTATTTTTATGAGTGACCCCGAAAGCACCATACATCTCTTGCAGCATTTTGTCGGCAGGCTCCAAGAGTTACAAAAAACTCCCACTGCTAAGGAAGTCCTCATGAAGAACAAAGACTCCCTCAAGATCATCTCCGATCAGATCAAAGCCCTCACATAAGAGGGTGGAAAATATTCCACAGAAAAGATAAATTATCTGTCTAATTAGCTTACATTTAGATATGAAAATCTTTGTTCTACTCTGCGTTTTGTCTTCCTCTTGTTTTGGAAGCTTGGCTTATCCTTTTCCCTCTGTTGAAACAGAAAAAGAGTGCCTTTTGCCTCCCATGGAAGTTCTCTTTTTGAAAGAAACATCGAAAAAAAATTTCGAAGAGATCCTCTATGAAAAGTCAAAAACGCTCGAAGAGAAACTCAATAAAGTCATTTTTGGTCAAGAGTATGCCATTCGTGAAACGGTAAATGCCCTTATCCGGTACGCGGCAGGGATTAATAACCCCAATGGCGTCATCGCTTTTCTCCTTTATTGCGGTCCCTCCGGAGTAGGAAAGACCGAATTAGCCTCGCGGCTGGCGTTAGAGCTTTTTGGCGATTCGTCCCACTTTATTCAAATCAACATGTCGGAGTATGTCGATTTTCACCACATTAATCGTCTCATCGGTGCTCCTCCTGGTTATGTCGGGTACGAAAGTGGTGGGCAGTTGACAAATGCTATCTTAGCAAATCCCAATTCAGTGGTTTTGCTCGATGAAATTGAGAAAGCCCACCGGCAAATAAGACTCCTTTTCCTCCATATATTTGATAAGGGGATTTTCACTTCTGCGCGAGGACAAATCGTCGATTGCAGGAAGTGTATTTTCATTTCCACCTCTAATCTTGCCTCTCTTGAGATTGCTCAATTAAAATCGGAAGGTCTCTCTCACGATGAGATTGTCGAAGAGCTGAAGCCCTTTTTTATGGATGCTCTTACACCTGAACTATATAACCGTTATGAGTTGCTTATTTTTAATCCTTTAAGTCAAAATCTAGCCGAAAAGCTCGTCTTAAAAAAGCTTCAGGAACTTAAAGAACTAGTTTTTCGCGTTCACCAAATCGAGCTCATTTTTGATCTATCGCTTATTTCTTATCTTAAAAATAAGGGGATCGATCCCCTCCTTGGTGCTCGTCCCTTAAGTCGCCTTGTAGAAAAAGAGCTGATCACCTTGGTTGCTAAAGCTATTCTCGATGGCAATTTCAAAAAGAAGGATAAGATGAAATGCTCTTATTGCGAGGGATATATTGTCATTGAGAAATTTTAAATTTCCGCTTACAATCACCACATGTTTTCAGAAAAACTTGCAGCTCTTCAAAAAGAGAGTGAAAAAATCGAAGGCTTCCTTAGTCAAAATGGGCATTCTTTGCATGAGGGTGAGGTTCTCTACCATCTCGCACGAAAGACGCCTGCACGAGGTATCATCGTCGAAATAGGCTCTTGGAAAGGGAAATCGACCATTTGGATGGGGAAAGGATCCGAATCAGGCCCCAAAAGCACTATTTATGCGATCGACCCACATACCGGTTCACCCGAACAAATACAACCCATCTGGACATTTCCAGAATTTGAAAAAAATGTAGCACAAGCAGGCCTCACTTCTCTGATTCAGCCGATACTTAAAACTTCAAGCGAAGCAGCTCGCACCTTTGATCAACCGATCGATCTTCTGTTTATTGATGGAGCGCACGGAGAATCTTTCGTTAGAAAAGATGCGGAGCTATGGCTACCTAAAGTCAAAATAGGAGGCACTGTTGCTTTCCACGACTCTTTTATAGGATGGCCAGGGGTGCGGAAGGTCGCTCATGAGTATTTATTTCTCTCTTCCTCTTTCAAACAAGTTCGCTATATTAACTCTATTTCTTACGGTATAAAACTAAATCCTTCACTTACAGAGAGACTTCAAAATAAGCTCTCCATCTTAATTAAAATAACACACGAAGCTAGTCTTTCATTTCCCCAGCCTCTTAAAAGCCTCATTAAAAGATCTATTTGGAAACCCCATCAAAAAAAATGGCTTAGAGAGCTATATAGCTGATTTAGAACAATTTCTTTATGCGAGGCTGAAGATTGTAATAACAGATATAGCCGCCAGACAAGAGAAAAAAGGCTCCATAGGTTCCAATAATTCCCCATCCCACCTGAGAAACCCCCAAGACAGAGACTCCTCCTAAAATTCCCAAAGTAATAAGAGTAACAGCCTTACATGTAATAAGTGCGGCGGCTGGCTTGTCTCTTTTAAACCCCCAAGAGGCGAGTTCGATGAGAGAGGCCCCACCTCCCAACCCCAAAGTCACCCAACCGATGGTCGAGCCGGAGGGAAAAACTCCCAATGCAGCACAAAAACCAATAATGAGAAGGGCAACATTCGCAATCGCGGCCAGCGCTACCAATCCTCCAAAACCTCCGGTTTTTAAGCCGACCTGTAGGCGATCATTTTCTAATGAACATTTAAACATACCCCTCCTTCTATCTTAATTTTTTCTTTAAGATAAAAAGAGAGGAATAGAATGTCAATTTTTTTTTTATTGAATAAGCTTATTATCCCGCTATATTGCTCATATTTGTCCCTCGCAAATGATCCGATGCACTATAGGGAGCAGCCGTTGGTTGTATACCCCTTGCTTGAAGCCTCGCAGCTTGAACTCTAGCTCTAAGGGCTTTTTGTTCAGGAGATAAGAAGTGTCTGATTTTGAGTGGGATGGCTACACTAATCCCAAGGATAGTTGATGCACCCCATGCACCAAGAATTCCAGCAGCGAGTTGATGTACGCTTAAAATATTTGCTGCATGCAATCCTCCTAAAGTAAGCAAAGAGCCTCCAAAGAGCATCGCAAGAACAAGCATCGTAACGCGCGCGGGAATAGTGTTCAAAAATGGACGTAGTCCAGTCTTTTTATCTTTTTTCCCACCAAAAATCATAGCCAGTCCACGTGAACTAATAAAAATTACGCCTACTGCCCCGGTTGTAAGCGCTACTGGCAGTCCACCGGGAACCACATTAGTAAGCATTAAAATAGAAACCACCAATAAACCTATAGTGGAAATACCCGAAGCTCCTGTAGTTACACTCGTAACAACACGCCCTGTTGTTAGGGCTATTTGAGCTGGTTTTGATATAGAACTTGCAGTCATATTTCTTCTCCTTAATTTTTATATGATTTTAATAAAAAATTAATTAAAAAGCTATAAAAACTTTACTCCTTTACTATAAAAGCGTCGGGTGAATAGGGAGCTGCTGTATGGTTGATGCCTCTACGGGCAAGTTCAGCATCCCGTTCCCAGAGTCTTTTTAACCTTTCGTCGGAAGACATAAATCTTTCCTTCAAAGTCCTCACCACTATTTCCTCTAGGAAATGGGCTGGGATATAAATTATTGTCGCTGTAATAGCGCCTAGTCCCAAAATTCGAACGTTTATAACACTACAACCATGGAGAGAACCCAGGGTAATCAGAGAGGCTCCTAATAAAAGAGCAAGGCCTAAACTAAAAATTTTACTAGCTGTTAGTTTAAACGGGCGATTCTTCTTCCTTACAAAAAGAAAATTAAGCACACCAGAAACGAGAATTACTACTCCTACCGCACTAGTGGCTAGAGCCGGCCCTATCCCTGCCGCAAAAAGATTTCCCAACATCAAAATGGAGAGGACAATTAACGTGAGACGCATGATAGCGGAAGTGATTGACACTACAAACGCCGCTTTTCTACCAACTCTTACTATGGGTGAAGAAGAACTTATCGGAGGTACAGGCGCTACCATAAAGATGAAAAAATCTTTTTTGCAATTTTTTTTTATTGAATACGTTCTCTCAGAATTGCGCGGCAGAGAGATCTCTCAGAGTTGCCCCTGCCAGATGATCCGATGCGTTATAGGGAGCTGCCGTTGGTTGTATACCCCTTGCTTGAAGCTTTGCAGCTTGAACTCTAGCTCTAAGCGATTTTTGTTCAGGAGATAAGAAGTGTCTAATTCTGAGTGGGATGGCCACACCAATCCCAAGGACAATTGATGCACCCCATGCACCCAGAATTCCAGCAGCGAGTTGATGCACACCTAAAATATTTGCTGCATGTAATCCTCCTAAAGTAATCAAAGTGCCTCCGAAGAGTACCCCAACAGCAAGCATCGCAACGCGTGCGGGAATAGTGTTCAAAAATGGACGTAGTCCCGTCTTTTTATTTTTTTTCCCACCAAAAATCATAGCCAATCCGCGTCCACTAATAAAAATTACGCCCACGGCCCCTGTTGTAAGCGCTACAGGCAGTCCCCCGGGAACCACATTAGTAAGCATTAAAATAGAAACCACCAATAAACCTAAAGTGGAAACACCCGAAGCTACTTGTGTTACAGTCGTAGCAGCACGCGCTGTTGTTAGCGCTATTTGAGCTGGTTTTGATATAGAACTTGTAGTCATATTTCACCTCGTTAATTTTTATATGATTTTAATAAAAAATTAATTAAAAAGCAATAGAAACCTTACTCCTTTATTACAAAAGCATCGGGTGAATAGGGAGCTGCTGTATGGTTGATGCCTCTACGGGCAAGCTCAGCGTCTCGTTCCCAGAGTCTTTTTAGCCTTTCGTCGGAAGACATAAATCTTTCCTTCAAAGTCCTCACCACTATTTCCTCTAGGAAATGGGCTGGGATATAAATTATTGTCGCTGTAATAGCGCCTAGTCCTAAAATTCGAACGTTTATAACACTACAACCATGGAGACAACCCAGGGTAATCAGAGAGGCTCCTAATAAAAGAGCAAGGCCTAAACTAAAAATTTTACTAGCCGTTAGTTTAAACGGGCGATTCTTCTTCCTTACAAAAAGAAAATTAAGCACACCAGAAACGAGAATTACTACTCCTACCGCACTAGTGGCTAGAGCCGGCCCTAT
>JBIOXR010000133.1:0-4105 GCA_044869735.1 Chlamydiales bacterium | reverse complement strand
ATATTAATTCAATATGGACCCCTTTCCGATCGTTCAAATCCGGGGCTTTGGCGTCGCCAAAACATGAAATTATTTCTTGGATCTGGTATGAGTAGAAAAAGCTTTTAGATTTTTTGTTTTTAGCAGTTATGCGAGCATGGGATGATTTCATCAAAGAGCAAGAGAAACACCTAGGACCTCAAACAGTCCAAAAATGGCTCTCGCCTCTTAAAGTCTCTCGCTTTGACGCTTGTAATCTCTATCTCGAAGCCCCTGATTCTTTTTTCTCCATTTGGTTTGAAGAACACATACGACCCCTGATCGACAGAGGTTTTACCAACAATAATGGCAAAAAAATCCGTGTTCACCTCTCGATTGCAAAAAGACATGAGATACAAGAGGAGAAAACTAAGGAAAAAAAAGGTGAACTCCCCTCTCTACACTTTAAGCTGGTTTTTGACGAAATTGAAGAGAGTGCTAAGTTTGAACATTTTATTTCTTCGCAAAGCAATCTCTTAGCATATAAGCTTCTCCTGGAAAGCTGCCAACCCTCCACTTCGCCTCATTTTAATCCCATTTACCTCTATGGAAGACTTGGTGTAGGCAAAAGCCATCTATTGATGGCCGCCGCTTCTCAGTTAAAAAGCGTGGGGGAAAATGTCATTTATGTACGGGCAGAAACCTTCACTGAGCACGTAGTCAATGCTATCCGTAGCGGTGAAATCCAAACCTTTAGGAAAGCCTACCGGAAAGTCGATGCCCTTTTAATTGACGATGTTCAAATTTTCTCGCGCAAGGGAGCCACGCAAGAAGAGCTTTTTCATACCTTCAACACTCTCCATACAGAAGGCAAACAAATCATTTTCGCTGCCGATTGCTCTCCGCAAGAGCTCAAATTTATTGAACCGAGGTTAGTGAGTCGCTTTGAGTGGGGGATCGTAGTTCCGTTACATCCTTTGGAAGGGAATGATCTCAAGATTCTCCTCCATAAAAAAGCCGAAAAAGTGGGCTTTCCACTAGAATCTAATATCGCCGATTTTCTGCTGGGGGCTTTCCCCAGCAATGTAAAAGCATTACTTCGAGCCCTTGACGCTCTCATTTTAAGGACACACCTCAACAAGGTTAAAGAAAAGTCTCTTCTCACCGTATCAACCGTGAAGAAAATTCTCTCAGATCTTATTCTCGAAGAGGAAAAGGCCGTTCTTACGCCCAGCAAAATCATCAAGACTGTGGCGGAGCACTATGGCATTCGCATTGAGGATATCCTCAGCAAATCGCAAAGCCGCGACAACGTCCTACCGCGCCAAATAGCGATGCATCTTTGCCGCAAAACGCTCAAAATGCCATATATGAAGATTGGCGAAATATTCACACGCGACCATTCAACAGTTATGTCCAGCATCAAACTCATCCAACAAAACCTGGAACAAAAGAACCACGAAATCGCCTCCCCCCACACCACCATCCTCAAAAAACTAGAAGTCTAAATTTATGCCTCGCATTACATGCGAGGCGACAATGTAAAAAAGTTAAATTTCTGGTCAGAGTTAATAGCGGGGACTGCGTCCCCAGCTCCCCTTTGAGCTTCCCCCGCTGCGCCAAATCGTCCCTTCTTCGGGGAGCTGTGCTCGGCACTGCCCCCCCGAAGGAAGAGCGATTAGGCAAAGCGCATTTCAGCTCAAGGGGGAGCTGGGGGTCGTGGGTATACCCGACCCCCGCTATTAATTCTGACCCCAATTTATAGTTAAACGATCTTTTATACTTCTCTCAAGGCTCCTAACTCACCTAAGAAGTGGTGGTAGGCGTTGTGGAGGCCGGTATGGAGTGGCGTTGTCGCCTTCCACCCAAGTGCAGTAATACGCGACAAATCGGTTTTCTTGCGGGCCATGCCGTCGGGTTTTGTGGGGTCAGTGGTTACTGTTCCCGCGTACCCCACCACTTCGGCTATTTTTTCTGCGAGTGCAAGAATAGTGGTCTCTTCAGAAGAACCAATATTGATGTGCATGGGGTCGTTATAGTGCTCCAATAAGAAAATCGCAGCATCAGCGAGGTCGTCAACATAGAGAAACTCGCGCTTGACCGTCCCCGACCCCCATATTTTCACTTCGGGCAATCCCCCTTCTTTCGCCTCATGGAAACGGCGGATGAGCGCCGGAATGACATGGGAATTCTCTTTATGGTAATTATCCCCGCGACCATAGAGATTTGTCGGCATAGCAGAGATATAGCTCCTTCCATACTGCTTAAAGTAAAACGCACAGAGCTTGATTCCTGCAATTTTTGCAAGAGCGTAGGCTTCATTGGTTGGTTCAAGGTAACCCGACAAGAGAGACTCTTCACGAATAGGCTGAGGTGAAAATTTGGGGTAGATGCAGGTGCTCCCTAAAAAGAGAAGTCTGTCAATCCCTGCAAGGTGCGATTCGTGGATGAGGTTGCATTCAATGATTAGGTTGTCATAGAGAAAATCGGCAGGATAGGTCATATTCGCCCAGATTCCACCTACTTTTGCAGCTGCACATACAACGGCGTCGGGTTGGTTTTCGCGTAAGAACTCACGAACCTGTTTTTGTTCTGTCAGATCGAGTTCCGCCCGAGAGGGAGCTAAAATATGGTCATATCCTTTCTCTTGCAGCGCGCGAACTATAGCGCTGCCCACCATGCCCTTCCCTCCTGCGACGAAAATAGTACTTTCTGGAGAGATAAGCCTTTTCATAAAGATTGTGCTCTCTTTACGGAACGAGTGAGTAAAATAGCGCCCAACAGAATGAAGGGAATGCTAAGCCATTGACCCATATTTAAAAAGCCATCGCGCTGCAGTAAATCGCTTTCGGGCTGCTTGAAAAATTCAATAAAAAATCGACAACCGAAAAGAAGAAGGAAAAAAAGAGCTGCGTACACCCCCTCTCCTATCCGTTTTCCCCTCCTCTTCCACAAAAAAAAGAGAAAGCCAAAAATGGCGAAATAGGTCAGAGCTTCATAAAGCTGGACGGGATGCAATGGAATATCTACAGGGAAGATCCCTTCAATGGGGTGGAGAAAAATCACTCCCCAGGGCATCGTCGTTGGGACTCCTAGAATTTCTTGATTCATGAAATTTCCCAAGCGAATGGCACCGCAAGCCAAACCTGCGGGAAGAACTACTGCATCAAGCAGAGCTAAAAGCGTAAAAGGCGGCTGCTTTTTTTTGCGCAACCACCAGAACAAGAGTAGAGCAATGAGAATACCTATCGCTCCGCCATGGCTCGCTAGCCCTCCTTCCCATACGCGGATAATTTTTTCGGGATGCGCCTGGTAGTAGGACCAACCATAGAGGAAGACGTGGCCTAATCGCGCTCCAATCAAAGTAGCAATAGAAATGAATAAAATAAGCTGGTCAGCCAGTTTTGTAGCTAGAGTCGAGTTCTCTGAGGAGTAACGACGGCAATGAGAGTCAAAAATAGAACATAGAAGAAAATAACCAACTAAAAACCCCGTACCGAAAAATAACCCATACCACGTAACGGGATGATGGATAAAAGGAAGAGTGAAAACAGTAGGGCTAGGATCCCAGGTTAAATAGGCAAAAAATGGCATCGCGTTCTATTCTTTTGATAAATTGTATCTATCTTGGTTGTTTTTTTCCTAGTGCCGTGCCCATAGATTAATAAAAATTTTAAGCGCGTTTTGAAAAGAAATAGATGTGGACTGGTTAAAAATGCCCTCTCTTTCTATACTCTTTCAAAAATTGAGTTTTATCATGGTTAAAGTCAGTCATCGCACTCTTGTGATTCTCTCAGGTCTTGTTTGGTCACTCATAGGGGCTTTTCTTTTCTCTTTTGGCATTTTTCTCATTTTAAAAGAGGTGCAAGAGGCATTACCACAAAAACACTACTCTCCTCTCGCCCATCTCTCCCAGTACTTTCCCGACCCTAAAATAGGGATCCCTGTGCTTATTACCGCAGCTCTTTTAGTGGGTTATCTGAAAGGAAAGTACGTCCTCGGTAAATCAGTGGCTCGCCAAGTGCACCGCATCTATTCTTTTGCTCCTCCGATTTCTTTGAAATATCTCTACTCTCCTGGCTACTACTTTCTCATAGGAGGGATGTGTGCTCTTGGAATATCGATGCGCTATCTTCCCATTGCCATT
>JBIOXR010000132.1:0-6752 GCA_044869735.1 Chlamydiales bacterium | reverse complement strand
CTCTACTATCTTCCTTTGGCACAAATAACACCTGCCATTACTTCCCCCGTCTCAACAAAAACGCCCCCTACTCCTCTTCGATCGTCAGAGTTGGTTCCGAAGGTTGTTGAAGAAAAAGAAGAGGTGCGTGCGTCGAAAGAAGAAGCTCTTACTTTCTCTCAGCTTATGGAAGTCGCTCTCGTACAATTGCGAAAATTGCCCGCCCCTTCTATTTCGGATCCTTTGCACTCTTTACTTACGCATGGACAGATCCAGTCGAGTGCTAAACATATTACTTATTATCTGCAGTTGATCGAAGAGATGCGTTCGATGGAAAAGGCCACAGAAACTCCTCTTGCTGTCGCCTTCCTCCATTCTTCTTTTCCTCCTCTTTTGCTGGAACAAACGTTTAAATGGGGTCTAGCCCACCTCTCTAAGGAGGACGATGCTCTTCTTCTTCACAACGCGCCTTCAGGGACTACCTTGCGTTCGACCCATCATCTCAATGCTTTTCTCAATTTCATTCCCTTAGACTCTTCGACAGACGCGTTTATTGCAAAGCATAGCGCGGCTTTTTTACAAGCGAGATCTCCATATAAACACGAGGGGGTTATTGCAGAAGATCTGATGGAGTTACATAAAAAAAATAGTCGCGATTTGCACTCTTTTCAGTACCGTTCAAGCTCGTTTTTACAAGTGGTGTGTGAAGTGATGCAGAAAATAGGAGCGCGGATTGGCGATGTGAAAACACCATTTTTCTCTCCTCTTGCAGCGCAATTTCCTACGAAAATAGATCCTTCTCTTCAGAATATGATTACTTATAACCAAAGTGAAGCCTTCTATTGCGCTATACTTAATGAATTACTCTCTTCCAGCGAGGCCTTGCCTCTCAATTGTTACGCTTGGCTTCTCTCTGCTATTCCTCCTCTGTTACTCGAAGAGAGAGCTCTTCAGTTAGTCAAACCAAAATCGATCGAAACACAACAGATAGCGGAGGAGCACGACTTGACCTGTCTTACTCCTATTCTTCAGAGTAAAGGTATCTCTCTAACAGAACCGATGCAAGAGATCCTCATTTCCCATCAGTCGGTGGTCAAAAATGAGCTCCGTTACCCCTTCTCAAGTGGTAAAAGGGCCAAACGGCTCCGCACGCTTGCCGAGTTGTCGCAATGGAAGATAGCAATCACTTCAGGGTGGGTAACACATGCTCTTTTGATGCAAATACGAGCCGCTTTCAAAAAAGACCACACCAGTTGCCTTCCCGACATCGAAAAAGCTTCCGAGCGACTCCTCACTCTGATACGAAGTGAAGCGACTACTCATCTCGAGTTGATCCGTCAGCTCACTCTTTAAATAGAGGATATTGGTTCCTTTTTTTGTAATAGAGGTAGAAGGCGAAAATAACGAGGAGGGCGAGGGCATTGACAAAGAGGTTGGGGAACGTGAAGAGGGAGCGACCCACTTGAGGGAGCGTGCCAATGCGTTTGCCAGGAGGCCAGAAAGTGATGACGGGCGAGCCGCGGAGGTTAGTTTCCATGGGCACAAACCCAAAATCGCGGCTATCGGCGCTCATGGCATAGTTATCGCCCAATGCAAGCACCGTCCCGTCAGGGATTTTCAAACCAAAGGCTTTAATAAAGTCGACATCGAGTTCTCCATTTTTAAGAGGAGGGCCGCGGTCGATGAAAGCAACGTAGAGACCGTTTTCTTTGTTCTGCTTAGCAAGTTCATGTGAAACAAAGGCTTGTAGTTGCGGGCTCTCTTTGGTGAAAAGCAGGGTATCCATCACGTAGAGATCTCCATCGCGAAAGTAGGCGAAACGCTGAGGGAGAA
This sequence comes from Chlamydiales bacterium, assembly GCA_044869735.1. GTDB lineage: Bacteria > Chlamydiota > Chlamydiia > Chlamydiales > JAAKFR01 > JBIOXR01. The sequence continues at coordinate 4,940 of JBIOXR010000132.1, read as the reverse complement.
AAGGTTGATCGGCAGCAAGAGGGCGAAACAGCGTGTTCATTACTATGCCGAGGTTGAAGAGTTTCTGAATATTTTCAGGAGAGGGGTTGTAGAGAGGATGGTCTTTGGGGAGCTTCATTAAAAATCCTCCCGGAAGGATTTTGTACCCTTTGCCATAATAAAATTCGTAACACCCATCGGGGACGCCCTCAAACTGAGGAGAAAACTGGATACTTTGGCGCTCGTTGTAGCGGTAGGCTCTTCCCTGTTTGATGCAAAAGCGGGCGGTGTAGAGGTTGTTTTGCAGTTTTTCGAGTTCGCTATGCTGAAGGGGAATAAAAGCCGTCATGAGAGAAAGGGTAGGGGCCACTTCTCCACCGATATCCCTTTTAAATTTGCCTCCCGTTAAATAAGGGGTGTGTTTCAGTTCGAGATAAAGAGGGGCCTCTTCTTGAGGAAGAGTATGGTAGAGATTTTTCACTTCCTCATAGGTAAGTAAACGGGCGACAGCGAAGTTACCGATTCCCCATAAATCACTATAGCTTAGAGGAGTAGAATGGGGGGCTTTCAGAGCCGCTGGTTGGTCGTATCGCCATTGGTTCCCATCAAAAAAGCGCCCTTCCACAGACCGATCGCCTTTAAAAGTGAGTTCTCCGACAGGTTGGTTCATCTGATAGAGAGTTGTCGTTTTATAGATGCCTTCAGGCGAGAAATCGGAGTAGCGCTCTTTCCCTTCGAAGGTGATGTAGGGGATATGGGTGATTTTTTCTATCCCTATTTTTTTGAGTTGCTCTTCGTCGTAGAGCTCTTCTAAAGGCTTCCCTTCGTCATCGATGCCGTAGATACGCCCTCCGTAAAAGTAGATAGTGTCACCCCCTTTCCCGAGCGCTCTTTTGATAAATTGCTTTTTACCGGGAAAGAGATAGAAATAGTACATATCGCTATCTGATACGGGCATCCCTTTTACTGTGAATACAATTAATTCATTTCTTTTAACGTACTTGGGATCAAAAAAGGCGAGCTTGTCTCGGAAGGGGAAATGGACGCCAAAAGAAGTTTTTGAAACGAGGAGCCGATCGAGCTCTTCCACAGTAGGGCGCATCGATCCCGTAGGAACTTCGTAAAGCTCAAACCAAATAGTGCGAATTAAGAAAGCAAAGATCAGGGCAAATAGGAGGGCATAAATGAGTTCTTTGAAATGGTCCCACCCCTTTTTGGGAAAATGGGTTTTAGTAAAAGAAGAGACCTTTTTAGCTAGAGTTGCTGCCTCGACTTTATCTTTTTCATGAATAGCCAGGTCAAGCCGATGTAGATCGCTTTCGAAGTGTTTTCTCGTCGTCTCAGGTAAGGAAGTTCCCTTTTTCTTATAGAGATGGATCGCCTGTTTGAGGATGCGACGGCTTTTGGCTAAAGACAACATAAGAACAGAATAAGGCCTTTAAACGAAAAAATCTAGTGGTCTCTCAGACCCCTTGCCATTTCAATTTTAACTTGGGCTATTCTATGCATCTCTCGGAGTAAAATGGTTATCTCTGTTTGGATCTCTTCCAAACATGCGTTAGGCTCTTTTTTGAACTGAGAGCGGATAGCTGCTCTCTCCATTTGCACTTCTGGTGTGACCCATTCGGATACGATAGCTCTTTCCCAACTGGTCAAAAGATGGAGTTTTCGGATATTTTCAGCTGTTTTCCCTTGGGAAAAGCAAGGGTAGCGGAGTTCATGAGAGACTACGGATGGGTGTTGATTGAGAATAGCTACTTGTTCTTGATCGAGATCTTTTTGCGTACGAGCGATCCAACTCAGGTCGTGGTCGTCTACATAAGAGCGAAATTCGGTCAAGGTTGCTGCGCTTTCTTCGAGGAAGAAAGAGGGAATAAGGCTGAACAAAAGTCCGGTGCAGTTGGGAATTCCAGAAGGCAGGGTAGCCAGTTCATCATAAATTGCAGCAAGGAATTGCCCATCTTTACTTTTGCTTCGGAGATGATTCTCTTGAAATGCCACTTCGTGGGGAGGAATGTTGCTTTGTTCGGCAACGATATTTTCTAAAGGAGAGAGAGTTTGAAGAATCTGAGAGGTGGCTTCTAATGAGGAATAAAATCGCTGTACGAAGGGTTGAAATGAATTCTTGTTCTGATTAAGGAGAGCGATCAAATCGGTTGCAATTGCCCCTGCGTTGATCGATGGAGTGCGCACTGCATAGAGACCAGTTGCGTGTTTTTGAATGAAATCGTGAGCTGTTTTGGGCAGTTTTACGTAGCTTAGAAAGGAAGCCAGATCGTGTTTTGTATGCAGATGACTCAAAGGGTGGGAATTTCCCTTAAAAGAAGAGAAAACCAGAGCGAGCTTAAAGCTCTGCTCGAGCATTAAAGACCCAAGGTGGGTCATTAGGAAGGCAAATGCTAGAGGAGTGCGGACTATTTTTTCCTTTTTCAAACATTCCAAAAGTTCTTCTGAAAGGGTTAAATACCACTCTAAGTTGGCAGCACTAGAAGAGCGTTGGAAAGGGAGTAGCATCTCTCCCTCTTTTCCTACTGAAGCGGAAATACTTTTTCTCTTGATTTTTGACAGTGGCATCCGGATCAGTTCCGCAGGAGGAAACATTTGTTTTATGGCATGAGGGGAAAGAAGCTCTTTTTTTTGTCTCCGTCTCCTTTTAGGAGTTGCTTTTGCTTCCGCCATTTCTGTTTTTTTCGTTTTAGGTGGTAAAGATGAGGAGGGACGAGGGGGAGAAGGCAAAGTTTGGGCCATTCCTTCTAGTGGAGCGAAGGCAAGTGTTCGGACTTGGTGCCACCGTTGGAGTACTTCTATTTGGGCGATGAGAGATTTGATCTCTTCCCTTTTATTTTCCTGATATTTGTTTTTCAAACATAAAACAAGTACGTTGAAATTTTCTGTATTGAAGCAGGAGGAGTAGAAACGCTCATTATGATGGTAATTGAGATGGCGCAAGAGTTCTTCCAAGTCTGTCTTAGGAATCTCACTAGGTATTTTTTCTAGCAAAGCCTTGAGCGCCATTTTTTGTTCGTGGATCGTGTGTTCTAGGAAGGGGAAAAACCAATCGTCACCTTGTTCGATGGCTTCTTTGACATCGCTTTTTAATGATTTGACCGTAGTGGCAAGGGCTTTTAAATGATTCTCCGGAACGGAAGTGAGAATTATTTTCCTGTAATGTTGGAGATGCTCGCAAATGGTCGCGCGGTTCTCTATTGTGATCCCTGCTTTTGTCCCGGAAATCTCGAAAAGGGGAAGAAGAGCAAGCCAAGGGGATTCTGACGATTCCAGATAATTTAAAAAGAGATCGAGAAGTTCATTTTTTTTATCAGACCCTAGGTGTTCTTTTACATGCTGTAGGTGTTCGAGGATCTCTGGTCTCGATCTCTCTTTAAAGTAAGGAGAATAGCTACGGTGGCTGACTTTTCGGCAAAAGAGTAACAACTGGCGGACTGCAGCAGTCAATGCAGAGTCTGCGGGTAAAGAGAGCTCCACTTGGTAGGTTAAGAGATCAAAATAAGTATAGATGGTAGAATTTACATGGGGAGTGAGGCCCTTAATATGCTGTGAAAAAGCTTCGCTCTCTTTTTTAATACTAGATAGAATTTGCAACGGGGCATAAAGTACTTTTTTTAGGCAATAACTCTGTTGGCATTTAGGGATAATAAGGGTATCAAATGCATGATTGGCGTTTGTTACTGATATTGTTAATCGAGAAAGAAACTTTAATTGCTGGGGATCATTATGAATAAGGTTATTGCTCACCTTGATTAATTTTTCCCATTCCTCATGGATTGAGGCGCTAAGTTTTAACCACTTATTGTATAAATTGCGAGATTCGTTTTGTACTTTTGTCGCTGTTACAACATAGCTGTCAATGAGAGTCCAAGGTTGTAAATTGTTCCTATTAAATTCACGAATCAAACCTAGAAAGTTCGAGATACTTTGCGACTGGAGAATCGAATTTTCTTCTCTCATTAATTTTGTAACTTTATCCGTAAAATATGAAATTAGTTGATTAATGGAATGGTTTAGTTCTTTATCTCGAGGCTTTGTTGTTAATTTTGCTGTATTAACCAATCCAAGAGTTAAAAGAAAATAGCCCGGCAAAGATCCTAAATGGTAGGTTTCAAGCGATTGGAAAAGATGCACTGTGCGTTCAAAATGTTCGGAATTGAATTCATGAAAGGGAAGGGTTTGAGGTAAATTAATCTCGAGAAAGGGAGAATAGAGGGTGATTTCGGCGCATATCTCGTTGAGTATCTCTACTAGCTCCAATAATTTTTTTGAATAAGAATTTTGCGGGTCGAGTCCTTGGACGATAGCATGTACTGCTCTACAAGATAAATTCATATTTTGCAAGGAGTCTATACAGAGGGCTCTGGAATCCTTTAATCTTAAATCTAGTGGGGACAATAATCTGCCGGCTACTCGGGTCGATAATCTACTAGGGTCGAGAAAGACTGAATTATATAATTTAATTTGTCCTGGGAAATATTCTTTAACAATCTCTATGATTTGTTTTAGTGAAAGCTCTTTAACGGGATTAGCTACGAAGTGCTGAACCTTAAACTTAAGATGGTTGAAAGAGCTTGTCGTTTCTTCTATCCCATGAAGAGCCTCAAATAAGCGAAGTTCTAGATAAAAGAAAAAATTAAATCGTACATTGCTTTCTGGTATAGATGGTGGGATAGCCCCCCCTTGAGTGAGCATTTCCATCCATCGACTCATTTTTTGTGCAGCTAGTTCCAATTTAAAATGATCCTCTTCAGGTATCCTCCAGGTTTCATCGTTACTGTTTTCAATTTGTGGACTAATTAAGTACAGAGGAGCGCGAAAGGTGTTGTTTGTTATCATTGATTGTGGAAGTTTTGTTTATAGTTTGTGAATAGTTAAGGTATTAGTAAGGGTCTGTTTATTTTAAACTTCTAACTTATAGTCTTTTATGAAAATAAATAAAAGGAGTTTTT
>JBIOXR010000131.1:0-4592 GCA_044869735.1 Chlamydiales bacterium | reverse complement strand
TTTGAGCGCCTTTTTAGCGTTTTTAATTTCGTTTTCTAAGTCTTCTTTTGACTTGTTGAGAAGAGCCTTCGCCTCTTGACGCGCCTCTTCCTGGATTTGCCGAGAAGCTTCGCGCGCCTCCTCGACCGCTTTGTGCATTTGCTCTTTTGCCTCTTGGCCGATTTCCCTTAACTTGCCGTTATATTCTTCTTTCAATTTTTGGATTTCGAATTTTTCTTCTTCAATGGCATCGAATTGGTCGGCAATTTTTTTTCTCCGATCTTCGATGATTTTGAGTAGCGGACTCCAGGCGAATCGCTTCAGAATCCAGAGCATGAGGAGAAAAGCAACGATCTGCGATACGACCAGACTCCATTCCAAATTCATGGGCACCTCTTACGACATTCTTTCAAGAACGAGGAAGAAGACGATGAGAGCGTAGATGGTTAAGGCTTCAATGAGAGCGGCACCAATAATCATGCTCGTTAAGATTTTTCCCGAAGCTTCCGGTTGGCGCCCGATGGCATCCATGGCACTTCCTACGGCGCGTCCAAGTCCCACGCCTGAACCCAGGGCAGCGAGGCCAACGGCTAGGGGGGCAGAGAGGGCAAGAGCAGTTCCGATATTCATGAGAATCTCCTTTGTTAGGCTTTTGTTTCTTCCTCATGTTGAGGGGTGGATAAAAGAATATACACTGTGCTAAGCAAGGTGAATACTAAAGCTTGCATGAGACTTGTTAACATCCCCAAGAATAAAAAAGGTAGCTGGAGGGGAATTCCGAAAGGGATGATAAGAGTGGGGAGGATCATCACGCCTAGTAAAGCGAAAGCTCCAATTAAAATGTCTTCTCCCAAAATGTTGCCACTTAAACGTAAGGTGAGAGTAACGGGCCGGGCAATTTGAGTAATAATTTCAAGGGGAAGTAAAAAGGGGGCCATCAGCCAGCCAATGGCAGTTTTGGGAGACCCTGCCATGTGATAAAAGAAGCCGAAAAAACCCATCTGTTTAAAATTATAGTACTGCACATAAACAAAAACGCAGATAGCTAATGCTGCAGTAATACTCACATTATTCGTGGGGGATTTCATGAGAGGAATCAACCCAAACCAGTTCATAGTAAGGATGTAAATAAACAAAGAGCCGAGAAAGGGAAGATGTTTTGCACCTTGAGGGCCCAAGATACCGAGGATGACTTTATCAAGTCCATCTATGATCGATTCGAGGAAGTTCTGGAAACGAGAAGGTATCAGCCTTTTTCTTCTCGTTCCTGCATAAAAAAGCAGGGCCAGAAGGAGGGCGATCAAAACGGAGAAGATGAGGCTTTCCCAGTGGTAGATCCATTGCGCCCAAGGAGCTTTAACATTGCGATGCAGCAGGGTCAAAAAATTGGGTAATTCGGGGATTTCGGTATGTAAAATGGTTTCGTCATTCATCGGCGGCTCCAACCTCCTTCAAATATCCCTTGAATAAGCAATACTCCGAAGATCATCGAAGATCCTAAAAGAAGATAAAGGGTGGAGAAGAAAGTCGTTCTCAAAAGCCAGTAGCCAAGCACGTAAAGTAGCGGCCATTTGATCGTGACCAGGAAGAGGCTTTTAGCTCGTTGGTGATATACAAGGCTTTGTAATAAATGTTTAAGAAAGTAGAGACTAACAACACCCCATAAGGCACCGACAAAAAATGCAATTCCTTTGCGAAAATCGAAAAAAAGAGAACCTAAAAAAAAGAGGGAGGCTAGCAACACAGTCATGATGAGGGAGCGTTGGAGGAAATCATTTTTCATTGGCGAACCTTTTAATGATTCGATAGCACTCCCGAATTGCTGCGACAATGCCAAGGATAATAAGCCCATACATGAAATAGGGTTTGGTACCCCATTTGCGATCGATCCACTTCCCGATAAACCAACCCACCATAGGAGGAACGACAAGGACAAAAGGGATCGTCACCAATGCTCCAATTTGCTGAAGCCGCGTGACGTCCTTATCATTATTTTTCACTTTTTCTCTCTAATTGTTCCTTTTTTTCGAGATATTCTAGCACACTCAACACAAAAGTGGCATGACTCCAGGTCAAAGGACAGATACTCAAAGGGGTACCTGCTTCCGGGTGGAGTTGTTCCGACAAGAGTCCGCTTGGTTGCGCACGTTCCACTACCCATTGCAGCATCTGTAGGCCCTCGTTTAAATCGGAGAGAGTTTTGGCTTTCTTAATGAGCCACTCAGCATACCAAAGAGTCGAGATGATCCAAGGATTACCCGGTACTTTACCACTGTATTTACTATCGAGATAGTAGTTGTCTTTTTCGTAGCGGGCGATCCCTCCAATTTTTGTAGGCACCCATAATTTCTCTTTCACGGCGTGCATAGTGGAGACAATGCGTGGGTCATCGGCTTCGTACATCCCAAAATAGTATAATCCGAAAACGCTGCTGGCATCAATTGTATTATCGGGTGTGAAAGACTCCTTGTTCATGAGAAGACCGCGCAAAAATCGACCATCTTTTTCGCTCCAGAGGTACTTATCACAAGCCGCTTTGATCTCATCGGCTGCTTTTAAATATTCATCAGCTAGTGCCATTTCACCAAAGGCCTGGGCAAAATAAGCGGCTCCCTGTAACCCTCCATACACTGTACCCGTCGTGAAAGAGAAGATCCCTTTCCTCTCCTCCCAAAGATCGTAACTTGCAAATGGGAGCCCCGTAGCTGTATCGCGGTAGCGTTTGAGAAAATTGCCTGCGCGGATAATTAAAGGGCGGTAGAGTTCTTTTAAAGCTTCGATATCGCGATAAACGAGAAAATGTTTCCAGAGTGACCAGATGACGAGAGCCGTCCCATCTTCTTGGATGGGGAGAATGGGAGGGTGCTGGCCAGCCCAGGGGTGCCAGGAACTGCCTAAGCTCTTATCTGGATTATACTTGTGAAGCATATACCCTTCAGTTGTGATCGTCAGTCTGCAAAAGTAGTAAAAAGGGACGGAGAGTCCTGGATAATAGGCTTTATCTAAAGCATACGCTGCTAACGCCCCATCGCGAGGCCAGACATAGCAGTAAGTATCGCGGTTAAACTTAAGAACATCGCTATCGGCTGCGGCGACAATCGCCCCACACTCATCAACATGGGCGCGAATCATGAGGAGGCTTTTTTTGAACAAAGAGATAACGCCTTCGGGTAATCCGTCGAAATCGCGAGCGTCTTTGTTGCTCCAGATATTCCAATAATTGATCGTTCGGTTGAGAAATTCGTGAAAACCTTTATTTAACAAGCGATAATTGAGTTCCTTGACTTGGGAGTAGTTTTCTCCCATGGCGATCCAATAGGAGACATGCATTTTTGCGCCTCCCTTCAAAGTGAGATGGATGGCACCCGTGGAATCGACCGATCCTTGCGAGATAGGGTTTCCACTAAGCTTTCCATCTTCGGCATCACGCCATGTTCCTTCACTCCCTTCGCGTCCTTTAATGCCGGTAGCATATTCATCCCATCCACACTTCTCTTCAGTGCAGACATTGATGAAAAAATAGCGCTCTCCTTTGTAGTGAACGAGAGAGTGGTCATCGGGGCGGAAATAGGCCGTGTCGCCTACGCTATTTTCATTGATGTTAAAATCGTGATGGAAAAATAGGCGAATTTCACGTTCTTTTTGAGATAGATTTTCAACAATAGCTTCGCGCATGTAGATATCGCGATGAAAATCGATAGCGTCATGACACACGATTTTCAACTGTAAAGTTGGATTATAAAGAGTGACTTCTGAAACTAAAGAGTCATTGAGATAGCCGATCTTTTTTTCCCAAGAATTGTCGTGCACCCAGGAAAAGGTTCCATCGCAGTAGACTCCAAAGCGGGAGAGACCGCCTTGCGTATGGTTTTCTTTTCCTATATGGGGAAAATAAATATCTCTTAGATGATAGTATTCGTCAAAATTGACATGGACTTTTCCATTTCCTATAACTAAGTCTCGGGGCATATATGCTCCTTTGAATGATTTACCATAATGGATGTGGCAAAATAAAAGTAGTGAAACAACAGCCTCTAATCGCCCCAGATTTCGCGCAGCCTTTCATCTCGACCGCTTCCCTCATGATACCGATTGTAGTGGTAGGGACTTTTCTTATAGTACTTCTGGTGGTATTCCTCTGCAGGATAGAAAGTTTCTGCTGGTAAGATGTCGACTTTGACTGACGAGATCTTTTGGGAGACCTCTTTTTTTGACTGTTCGGCGAGGTGATGCTGCTCTTCGTTGAGATAAAAAATGAGGGGCCGGTACTGCTTGCCAATATCGCAAAATTGCCCATCACTACGCGTTGGATCGATGCCGTGCCAGTAGACATTGAGTAGCTCGCGGTAGGTGACGAATTTGAGGGTCATAGGTGACCTCAATGGCTTCCACGTGGCCTGTATTTCCCCTACACACCTCTTCATAAGTGGGATGTGGAAGAGCCCCTCCGGTATAACCTACTGCGGTGGCGATAACCCCCTTAACCTTGTCGAAATCGTCTTGGAGGCACCAAAAACACCCTCCGGCAAATAGCGCTTTCTCTTCCATTTTCCTTGACTTTCCTTCTAGTTTATCTCAACATAAAGGTGTAGATAGTAGGTGTTTTTTGCAAG
>JBIOXR010000130.1:0-5957 GCA_044869735.1 Chlamydiales bacterium | reverse complement strand
CGAATCCCTCGCTTTATCCGAAAGAAAGGAATATTTGCTTGAACAAAAACGCGAAATTATCAGTCTCCCCTCGCGAGAAGATAATCCTGAAAGATTAAATCGAATTTGGGAAGAAATCGATTCTATTGACGACAAATTAGAGAGTCTTCCAGCTCCTTCCCTCGATAAAGAGGCTTTATTAGAACAGAAAGACTCGCTTGGAAAAGCCTATCGATTAAGAGAAATCGAAGAGACTACCACCAAAAAACTCTGGAAAAGAGCAAAAAAATCGGCCATTGCCGCCGCATGGGAAAGCCACCATCTGCGAAGCAAAGATAAGAAACGCTCGCGAAGACGGCAAGCTGCTTAATTTTTTTTTAGAGATCTAAGAAATCGTTGAGAAAAAGGGTTAGAAGAAGTTAAACTTTCACTCTGAAAAATTTAACTTTAGAGCTCTTATGACCAACTTGGAGAGCCTCCACACCCAGCTTCGCAACTCCATCGCCAAAGGCGCTCTCCAAGATATCGAGCAATTTAAAGATAGCGCCTTTTGGAAAATCTTAAGTTCTGATGAGAAAACAGCTTTGGCAAGGCTTTTTTTAAAAGCAGGAGAAAAGGCTCTATTTAAAGGAGATGAAAGTGCTCTCATCGAGTTGCTTGTCAATGCAGAGAGCTTAGCCGGAGAAAACCCTCATATTCTTTGCAAGATCGCTCTTCTACTCTTCAAAGTAGGGATCATGGCCCAGAAGGGGAACTACCTCTTCTTAGCTCTCCATCAACTCAAAGAGGCCATAAAGGAAGGAGGCGCCGACATTGCCGATAATTTCCATTGGTGGCTCCTTTGTGGCAATGTCCTTATCTCCATGGGGCAGATCACCTCAAAGGAGAAATATTTCGAAAAAGCATTAAAAAAACTCGATAAAGCGAGAGAACTTCTACAACCCGAAAGTGACGAGGAAGATAGGCACGCTCTTGAATGGGCCACAGGTCAAGCTTGGGTGTTTCTCGGTAAGTTTTCCGAAGAGAGATGCGATCTTCAGAAAGGGCTTCATCATTTTGCCACAGGGGAAGCTATCACAACTCCCTCTCCTTCTTTTTGGAATGACTATGGTCAAGCCTTAACATTTTATGGCATGAGCCACAATGATAAAAGGTACCTTTTATCGGGAATAGAACTCTTCAAAAAAGCTATCGATCAGAGTGCAAAAAACGACATCCACTCTTTTGCCCACGAGAGGGGATGGCAATGCTATGCCATTGCCATGAAAAATCTTTTTGAACTAACTGGAAAGCAAGAAGATTTCCACTTGGCAGATCAGGCGTATCTTGAAGCTATATTAGCAGCGCCGAGCCATGCAGAGTTGTGGCTAAGTTGGGGAGAGCTTTTTTTGCGGTATGGAATGTTGAAAAGTTCTTACTTGCTCATCGAAATGGCTCTAGATAAATTCACTTCGATCAAAGCTAAAGAGAGTGATCCTGCTAAACGAGGGGCTCTCATTGCACAAGCCTTGATTGCTTTAGGACTTCTCTTTGACGACCTCAAATTTATCCGAGAAGGGGAGAAACAAATCGAAGAGATTCTGGAGCGATTTGGTGAAAGTCAGGCCTTATTTCTCGCCCAAGGATTAAGTCAATATGCTCTAGGTAGCTATTTCGGCGATGCTTCCTTTTTTTCTACAGCGCTTCATTTTTTCCAGAAAGGGAAAGACAAGAGCTCTAGCATCTCTTTTGCGTATTGGCTTTTCCGCACCTATCTTGCTTGGGGAGAGCTGAGTCGCGAAGCCATCTACTTTCGCAGAGCCCTTAAACTTATCTCCCGCATTGTCGAATTGAGAAAATGGCATCCCTACTACTGGAACGAATGGGGAGAAGCACTAGTTAAATTTGCTGAGATTGAAGCTGAGATCCATCTCTTGCGCCAAGCAGGGACTAAGTTTGCAGAAGCCATCCAACTCTCTTCAGGAGAAGAAGAACTTCTTTGGTACTACAATTACGGATGTTTATGTGATACTTTGGGCACTATGACCGCTGATGAATCTTTGCATGAGAAAGCGATGGCAATCTTAAATCAAGTGCATGAAAAAGATGCTCTTTTCAAAGATGTCAAATATCGCTTAGGCCTCGTTTTTATGCACCACGGAGAGTTGACGAGCAACATCGAACACCTCTATCAAGCCATCGACCTTTTTGATGGCTTGGTGAAAAAGGGGGAAGAGGGAGAAGAGCTCCTTGGCGAACTTGGCTACGTCCTTTTGCTATTATCTCAGCTCATCAATGATCCCCAGCATCCATTGAAAGCAGTTGAAATGAAAAAGGAGGCCGAAGGATATCTTCTCCGCGCAGCCGAACAAGGAAATTTAAACGTTTATTATCATCTCTCTTGCCTCTATTCTCTCTCTGGATTAACTACCCCTGCCATCGATTTCTTATTGCGATCAGACCGAGCAGGCGTACTACCTGATCTCGAAGATGTTATCAACGATGAATGGCTCACGCCCATTAAAGACAACTCCTATTTTCAAGAATTTATCGCAATGAAAAAAAGAGGGACTCCTTTTGGTTGAAAATGAGCAAGAAGAGAATGGAGAAGAGCTCCATCCCACAGCCGGGAATTTGATGGATTCTAAGACGAGCCATCTCGACGATGAGCTTACTGCACGTCTAGAAGATGCATTCCATAAAACCACACTGGCCGTCCGCACCCACGATGTTGCCAAAATTGCCAGTCAGTATAATCCGATCGATTTGGCCTATGCTGCCTCGAGATTACCGAGGCATGCACGCCCGATTTTATTCGAAAACTTGCCCGATCTAAATGCAAAATCGACTTTCATGATTAATACGGACTCTGTCACCCGGATGGAGGTATTTCGCACCCTAGATGATACTGAGGTGAAACAGCTAATTGAAAAAATGCCACCAGATGAGGCCGTTTGGGTGCTAGACGACCTTCCCGATAGACGCTACCGTCGCCTTCTCGATCTCCTCGATTCAAAAAAGGCGGCTCGCATCCGCGAGCTACAAAAACATAGCCGCAAAAGTGCGGGTGGCCTTATGACTAATGAATTTTTCGCTTTTCCCATGGAAGCGACCATTGCTCAAGTCTCAGCCCATATCCGCGACAACCCCGGCATCGATATGACTCGCCGCATTTTTGTCTTAGATGAACGAGGGGAATTGATGGGGGTGGTACCAGCGCGAAATCTCATCGTGAACCCTCCCCATCTTCCGCTAAAACAGGTCATGCGGCAGGTCGACCATAAAGTCTCGCCCGATGCTTCGAGAGAAGAGGTCGTAGACTTAGTCGAAAGGTATAAGATACCTGCTCTTCCGGTCGTCGATGACGAGAACTTCCTCATCGGGGTCATCACCTATGAAGACGTCGTTGAAGTGATTGAAGACATTGCAGATGAAACCATAGCCTGGATGGCAGGTACTGCAGAAGATCTAAGTCAAGACGACCCAGTTTTCAAACGCTTTCTTGCCAGAGCTCCCTGGTTGGCTGTCACGCTCTGTGGGGGTCTCCTCTCAGCTGCTATTATGAATTATTTCATGGGCTTAGAGGGTAGATTACTTGCTTTCATCGTCTTCTTCATCCCTCTCATCAATGGGATGTCGGGCAATCTTGGATTGCAAAGCAGCACGGTGCTCGTCCGCAGCATGGCCATTGGAGTCTTATCGGCCGGGAAACGAGGCGAAGCCATTTTTAAAGAATTTTCTGTAGGAATGACGACGGGTCTCGTATTTGGAGCCTTTTCAGGCGTGCTCGTCTTTGTCATGAATTATTTTGGATGGCAAGACTTTGGAGCTAGCCCCCTCGAAACAGCCGTTATCGTTGCTACGGGTCTCCTCGGAGCTAGCCTTGTAGCAACAACCCTAGGAGTCTTGGCCCCCTTCTTTTTTGCTAGCCTAGGGGTCGACCCAGCACTTGCTTCGGGCCCTATTGTCACGGCCTTCAATGATCTCCTTTCTATGACTACTTATTTTATTATTTCTGGAGTCATTAATACTCTTTTCTTTTCTTAAAAAACCATCTACGTTATCATTTAAAAACTAACTAAAAGGAGCAGTCATGGAAGAAGAAGACCCTCGTGTCAGAAAAGCTCAAAAAAGAGTCAAAAAAATTAAAGGTTTTTATCACAATCTCATTACTTATGCTTGGGTCAACCTCCTCTTGCTTGCTATTAACCTCCTCACTAACCCACACAATCTCTGGTTTTATTGGGTATCGATCATTTGGGGTGTTGTTTTAGCCATTCAAGCGATCAATATTTTTTCGATTAAAGAAGAATTTTTAGGAGAAGAGTGGGAGAAGAAAAAACTGGATGAAATTTTAAAAAAAGAAAAAAAAGATGAGTAATCCTCCTCAACCGCTTACTCCATTTCAAAAAGTAGCATTTTCAGGACTCTGTGCATCTTTAGGCGGTCTTGCCATCGCTTCCGTTGCGACTAATCTATTAGCTATTTTAGCCATGGCTGGCGTCCTTACAGGACCCGCGGCGGGATGGGCTCTTTTAGGTACCGGGGTAGTTGTGGGCCTTGCTATTGCATTTGTAGGAATTTGCAATGCTCAATCGATGAAATGGCGATCCCTGGCACTTATTATTTCGGGTCTCGTCGTAGCAGGCGCTTTAGGTACAATGGGCGCTCTCGGGGGACTGGGGATTTTAACTTCCTTTAAAACTGGTATGGCTACTTTAATTACCTATTACGGGGCTATTCCTGTTTGCATTGCCATTATTGGCTGTTTTTATTTCACTAAAATCATTAAAGGCATTAAAAACCCTAGCTCCATTTCACCCATTGTTACGCACGATCCACCACAACCTGGTACTCGTCGACCTTTTTTTGCAGTACAGTGGGTGCGCGACTAGGAGTATCTTTGAGCACGCAAGCTCTTATTAACACCTTAGTTGATATTAAACCCAATCAACATTGGGATGTGGTTCAACGCGGCGATTCTTTGAAGGTTAAGCGCATTGCTAAACGATCGCAATGGCATCTAACTAAAATGTCAAATTTTGCCAGAGTAATGGAGTTCGTTAATAGTGCTCTTGCTCACATGTCTCCTGAAAAGGCAGCAGAAGTGAACGCCAATCAAGGCATCTCCTCTCTTTTAAAAAGATATAAAAGGCTCAAAGAGAGTCAATCTTGCTTACAGAGAATGTATACGCACCCTCTTTGCTATACCCTTGGTTACAATGAAGTGCGAAAATTAGAGGCGACAGCTGAAGAGCTGAAGCAAAAAGCTAAAAGATGTTTAGAAGAGAAAATTAAAAACCCAACAGCTCTTTTTCAAGAAGTCGAAGAGTTCGTTGAAAAACAGATAGATGCCCTGACAGACAAAGAAAAGAAACGCCTCGATCGAGGAAATAACGGCTTCGGCAAAGAGATGGACACATTACTATTCCATGTTTCTCTCTTTGGCATTCTTCAATCTAATTTTAGACGCTCCGCCCAAAAGTGGGAAGAAGAGAAGACCATAAAGCAATACGATGCGCTAATGCATTTAGCTTATGTCATAGGAATAAGACTGCTTAAAATCTTGCCCGAAGTGCAGACAATCCTAAAAGAGAATACTGAAGAAGAACCGGACTTAGAGACATTGCTAACAGAACAGGATAGTCCTCTCCACCCTTCCCTATATAGGATTTTCTTCATATTACCTGTGACTTACTGCGTGGCCCGTGGCCAATTGGTCTATGAAGAAATCGCAGGAGATTATTCCGAAGATGAAAGTGTGTTCCTTGCCTCCTATCTAGCTGGCGTAGAACATTTCAACCTTCAATTGAGAGATCGTTTTTATGAGACTATCTACCATGAATCCTTTTGGCGTATGCTTCAAATTTCCTATTGTGCTGCAGTAAGAAAAGTATTCCCAGATCTAAAGCTTCTTGAACAAAAAGACTCTCGTTTTATTTCCTGGATTCAAGAAGATACTGATCCTAGCTTTAATACAGATTGCGACTCTGTTCCCG
>JBIOXR010000129.1:0-10108 GCA_044869735.1 Chlamydiales bacterium | reverse complement strand
GGAAGGGAATGGCTATCTTTAAGAAGGGCAGCGGAGAGGGCCGCGCACTCTTGGTCGAGGGGAGAGGGGAGGGAGAGGTGTTCGCGGATAAGAGAAGTAAAATCATCTCTGCCATTTTTAGCGATCTCAAGCATCGTGGCACAGCGGACTAAAGGATCTTTATCTGAGAGGAATTGGCGTAAAAGATGTTTTGCTCCCTTACTTTCTAAATGGACGAGGATCTGAGCAAACAAGGGTCTTAATTGGGGTGGGGTCTTTATTAACAACGTTTCGATATGACCCAAAACCTTCTTGTCTTGGCGTACGGCTAAAGCGAGAGCCGCCTCGAGCCGCGTGAGGAGAAAAGGAGAGACCAATGCATGTGAGAGGAGAGAGTCGGCGCTATCGTCTTCGATGCGTGTGAGAAAGGAGAGGGAGATTAATTGTTTTTCGAGATCATTGGACTCGAGTCCTTTTTTCAAAATATCGAAGACCGAGGTGCGGAGGGCGAATCCACTGCCATAGAGAGCCATCATCTCGCTTTCGCTATCATCACTTTCGGCCCCTTTGCGCAATAAGAGGACGCCCATCTCAGAGAGGAGATCGTAATCGTGTGCCTCGTGTTCCTTTGAATAAATTAGATAACCTTCCATAGCAGAAGTGATATCGTCGTGGTAAATCTGATAGAGAATACGACCGCTCACCTCTTTGGGAAAAGTGGCGTACAGTGGTGTAAAAAAGAAAAGGAGAAGGAGATATTTTATCATTTTAAGTACCTCCATAAATCGATCTGGTGAGAAGAGAGAACCTGAGCAGTTGCTCCGATGGGTAACCCCATGACGTTATAAAAGCACCCCTCGATCTTCTTAACAATGATACTCCCTCCTTCTTGGATTCCGTATCCGCCGGCTTTATCGATGCAATGATACGTCGTATGGTAAGCTCTTATTTGTTCTTCTGAAAGGGGGTGGAAAAGTACTTTCGTTTCGGCGATTTCGGTGTTTTTTTTCTCTCCCTTCTGCGCCGTGACAGCAGTGAATACCGAGTGCCAGTTTCCCGAAAGAGTTTTTAACATGGAAAAGGCCTCTTCTTCATTGTTCGGTTTGGAATAGGCTTTCCCTGCATGAAATACAATGGTATCGGCTGCCAGAATCACTGCCTCGGAAAATCGTCCTGCAAGAGAAGCGGCTTTTCCCTCCGAAAGCGTCTTGGCGTAAGAGAGGGGGTCTCCGTCAAAAAGAATGGCGTTCTCATCAAAATAGGGGGGGTGTTGCTCAAAGGGAAGGGTAAAAAAGGAGAGGATCTCCTTGCGCCTTGGGGAAGTTGATGCCAGAATAACCCTCACCGAACCAACCGTATATAAAAAGTAGAGGGAGAGAATAGCTCAACCAATAAGAAAAAGCTAGTTTCAATAAGAAAAAGCTAGTTTTTACGCCCAAAAATTAATGTCGCAGCTCCATGAAGGAGTGGGCGTTGCCAAGTCTTTTGAAACCCGACATTTTGCAATACCCGTTCGAGCGTATGGGGACAGAGAAAAGAGGAGATGCTCCTTCCCAAATAAGAATAGGCCTGCCTGTTTTTTGAGGTGGCACCCCCGAGCAGGGGGAGGAGTGCTTTGAGGTAAAGAATATGTACTACTCTTAAAAAGTTTGATTTAGGCCTTGTCAATTCCAGAATGGCAAAAATGCCGCCCCCCTTTAAGACGCGGAAGGTCTCTGCTGCGACCATTTCGGGCTGTTTTACATTGCGTATGCCATAGGCAATCGTCACGGCATCGACACTTGCGGCGGGAAGAGGAAGATGCTGCGCATCTCCTACCAGAAAGGTCACTCTTTCTTCTCCAATCCCCCAAAGTCGCGATTTCTCTTTAGCCAATGCAATCATCTCGGGGCAAAAATCGAGAAGAATGCCCTTTGCTTCCTTCCTTTGTGCCAGAAAGGGCAGAGAGGTATCTCCCGTGCCACAGCAAAGGTCGAGCAATGTTTCGATGCGATACTTGTCGATCTCTTCTCGGAGAAGATGATTCCATTTTCCGTGCAGTCCAAACGAGATCACCTTGTTGGTAGTATCATACCGGCTAGCAATGGCGCCAAACATCTCGCGGATCGACTCAGGTTGTTGTTGTGTATACATGAAATTTTTTTAATCCATTAATTTCCCGATCGGAAAAACGGTATTGCAAGGTATTGAAATACTCTATTACGGTTTTTTTTGGCAAACCGCTTTGTTTCTCTGCCTGTGCATAAAGTGAGTCTTGATGTCTCTGCCCCCACTGGTAACTCTTCCGGATTTGATCAAAAAAGGTGGGAATAGGTGTCTTGTTGGGGTAGATGAAAAGTGCAAAAACGAAAGGCAAAGAGGTCCACTTCTTCCATTCGTGAGCTAAATCGATCGTCGTATACCCTGCGATAGTTTGATGTTGCAACGCTTCATCTCCAATCAGAAGAAAAGCATCGTACTCTTCTTTTGGAAGGCGAAAAGGTTCAAAAGTAGGAGAAATCTTCCACTGCTTACGGCATAAGAGTTGTAAAAGGGCAACGCTGGTTGCACTATCGGCCGTAAGGCCTATTCTACTTCCATTGAGCTGATGTAGGGGAAGGCGCGTGTAAAAATTAACGCTTAAGACTTGTTCTTTTGAGGCTATTCCAAAGTCTGATGAACAAGCGTATTGATCTTGATGCTGGAGATAAAAAATAGAACTTGTAAGAGCTACGTCGAGTTTTCCTTCTTTTAGTAATTGATTGAGTGTAGCTGGAGGGGCATAGATACATTCCATCCCTTCAGTTTGAAGACCCATAATGAGAGGAAGAGCATTGATATAGCTAACGAATCCTGCTCTCATGCCCCCATTTTTCCGCTGTGAGTCAGTTGAGGTACCCGCCCGATGCTGCGGATGAGATTTTCCATGGTGAGAATATCCATTTTGATAGCTACTCCGCCTGCCATGCGGATCACTTTCTCTTCGACATTCGTCGAAGAGAGGTCGTTCCCGCCACATTGTAAGATGCGTAGGGCCTCCTCGACTCCCAAATAATTCCAGAGGACTTTGAGGTGTGGAATATTATCGAGCATTAAGCGGCTTACGGCGTAAACTAACGAGATCTCTTTTTTCTTCAATTGATTTTTTCTTTTGCCAAGAGGATTGTTCTCCTCCCCAAATTTCAAGGGGACGAAAGCTTTAAATCCCTTAGTCTCGTCTTGTAGTTCTCGGATTTTGCAGAGGTGGGTGGCAATGTGCTCTTCCGTTTCAATGTGATTAAAGAGCATGGAAATATTAGAGGAGAGGCCAATGCGATGAGCTATGCGGTGTGTCTCTAGATATTCATCCGTGCTTATTTTTCCCGGAGCAATTTTTTTTCTGATTTCCTCGTCGAGGATTTCCGCACCTCCTCCAGGAACCGAGCCTAAACCCCAAGAGCGCATTCTTCGAAGCACCTCTTCGACAGTGATTCCATGTAGCTTTGCTAGAAAGTCGTATTCAACTCCTGTAAGGGCTTTGATATGAAGGTGCGGAGCGAGAGAGGTGATTCCATTAAAAAGTTCTTGGTAGTAATTGAGGTCGCAATCTCTCCAAAGCCCGCCAACGACATGGACTTCGGTCAACTCTTTTGAAAGATGTGTTTTTAATTTTTCGAGGATTTGAGCAGGGGTTTGAAACCAGGCTCTTTCCCAGCCCGGTTTGGCGTAGAAAGAGCAAAAAGGGCAGTTGAGTTCGCAAAGATTGGTGGGATGGATGAAATAGGTGGAGGCAAAATAGACGGTATTGCCTACTTTCTGCAAACGGACGGTATCGGCCATCTTTGCAATAGAGGCAATCTCTTCAGGATCTGTTGTTTTAAGCAGAGCAACCCCCTCTTCCCATGAGAGGCGAATATGGCTTTGTAATTTTTCTTCAATAGTTTTCAAGAAAGGGGTCGGGGGACATTCATTTAAGGTGCTCATGGTGTTCCTCCTTATCACAATGTATTTTAGATCCGCTAAGATCTATTATTATTCTTCATTGATCCAAATAGGAGATGACCACGCAATATGCCCATCTGTTTGGGTCACTCGTAAATAATAATAAATAAACGGAGAGGGGTTATTTTTTGCTTTGATGGCCACCTTGTTGAAAGGTTCAGTGTCATCGTAGCTATAATCGAGAGCATAACTTTCAGGATGTATGGTATGGATCACTTGTCCGTTGCGGAGGATTTCGATCGATTTGATGGGATTTTCTCCCGCGATATATCCCGAAATATGACGATTGATTTTAAGGCCGGGCTTTTGTTTTGCCGATAATTCGGACCCCATCAAATGACCTGCAACATAAAAACCGACGATGATCCGTGCTCCGGTCGAGGCGTAACAGGAGCGATTATAGAGCGCTTCAAAAAGGGCTTCCTTCGTATGTTTAGGAGCTAGAATCGCGGTGAGCCCTGGTGAATATTGGATTTGAGTGCTCTCAAAAAGACCGCTATAGATGCCTCTATCGTCGAGTCCTCCCGCAACAAACCCGAAACGGTACCCAGCGTTGAGCGCTTCTTTAATCGATCCAATGCTATTTTCTTTCACCCCATCATTTTTTTCGGCGCGGATGGGTCTAGGGTTTCCATCTTT
Organism: Chlamydiales bacterium; assembly: GCA_044869735.1. GTDB lineage: Bacteria > Chlamydiota > Chlamydiia > Chlamydiales > JAAKFR01 > JBIOXR01. The sequence goes on along the minus strand of JBIOXR010000129.1, from coordinate 5,530 downwards.
TGCAGAGCATTCGGAACTTCCCCAGGCATTATAAATCTCGACGACCCGTTCGTTTTCGGGAAAAACTTCCTTAAAATCAAACCCTTTTCCATTCCCCATCGTAAAAGAGGGAATAGAGATGAGTTCTTTAGAAGAAAAGGTCTTATATATTTTTGCTAAGGAAGGTAGTTTCGTCTCTTTTTGACGGAGGAGGGGTTTATTATCTTTGAGATAGAGGATTTGGCGCATCCCCTCCTTGGGGGTTTCTCCGACGTATTGAAATCCCAAAAAGGTGATAAAGCGCTCCTCTTCGTTAAAATCGGCGATGTTTTGGGAGATCAACTTCCAAATATCATTGGGTGTCTCTTCAGCACTTTCAAAGGGAGAGGTAGCGAAGAAGTTGAGGTGTTTCTCGTCGCGGAAGTGTCGCAAGCAATTCTCGATATTTTCCGTCGAATCGACTCGCTCCGATTCTCCATGGAGGAGGCCCCAGAATAGATTTCTGTCGTTTTCTTGGAAACATTTAATAGGTGCAGAGGTGAAAACCTCCTTCGTCTTGAGATTCCTCAGCTGGATTTTATATACGCCCGCTTCATTGAAATAGAGGTTGGGAAGGATGACAAATCCCGTTTCAGGAACGAAGAGTTTCCAGTTGAGATTTTCCCTTAGGTGTTCATAGCTAAGTTCAATCAAAGTATCTTCCGGGGCATTATTCGTCAGGTTTCCAAACTCGTCTTCAAAGCGCACCGTAATGTCAAAACGTTTATTTTTGCTGACAAAAGAAGGAGTAAGAATGCGGATATGGTGGAGCTTATTCCCCCTAATATCCATGTTAAATACTTCGGGTTCTTCGTAATTCCCCTTGCCCTTGGGGTCAATATAGAGAAGAAAAGGGCGGCGGCGCTGGATGGTGAGCTGGCTTTTGTTACCCACATCTACGGCACCTTTTTTGGCTTTAGGAGGAGCGCCAATGACAATGGTGATCTTAGAACCAATTTTTAGTGCAACGGGGAGGGTAAACTCATATTGTGGGACGACTGCATCGGCCACTTCGACCTCTTTTGCCTGAAGGGTCTGCCCATTTTCTAAGAGAGCATAGATGACATTTGCAGGGCTTGATAGATCAGAGGTAGGAATTTCCCAGTCGATGTCGCGACCTCGACTTTGAAGATCGAATTTAAGCTTAGCACCTTTAGGAAGAGGAGAGGCAGTCGAGAAATGGAATTTCCATGTTCCCATATCTCCCGCACGGACAGCTTGAGGCTCGCTCAAGGCTAAGGAACGACGCATGATGATTAAAAGTGTTTTGGTAAAATCACCATCTTAGAGACTGTCGTAAAATTAAACAAGAGCCCTTTTTGCGTCTTTTTTTCCTCATTTTGCAGGCGTTCCTCGGCCTACTTATTCAAGTATGTCCTTCGGAACACCTGCAAAATGAAAAAAAAAATCCATCAAAAATCGCTACTTGTTTAATTTACGACACCCTCTTACAGGTCGTGTTTATTTTTCTCAATCTTAGAGAGGGCTTCAATTGCCTGGTTTGAATTCTCATAAATGACAAAATAGGGGAGGAACCCGGTGAGGTAAAGAACGTGTTCGATGGGTTTGGGCACCGCAGCCAAATAGATATGGCCATGGAGTTTTTCTACTTCCTTGCTACAATGGACGAGCACGCGGATCCCTGCAGAAGAGATATACTCGAGAGCAGAAAAATCTAACACCACCTCTTTTTCGCCTTTATGAATAGTATCGCTGATTTTTTTCTCCACATCGGGCGAAGTGTTACTATCGAGTCGACCCTCTAAAGAAAATACCGTCGCTTTCCCCTTCTTCTGCTCGCTCACCTTCATAACACCTCATAGTAAAAATATCCTTATACCACCCAGCAAAATAAAACCCAAGACTCTCCTTGTCAAAATGCTGCTAATAAGTAATTAAGTTTTGATAAACCTAAACCGGGTTTATTTAAGAACCGATTATGTTTCTGATATTTCGTAATATATTGGGGACGGCAATGGCGGTATAGAGAGCGCCGGAGAGCAGGAGAGCTCCACCAGAGGCGCCGATAATTCCATAGGCTAATTGATGGACGTTAAGAAGAGCCGCTCCGTGCAACGCGCCTAGTGTAACCAAGGTGCCACCAAATAATAGGGAGAGGACAAACAGGGTGGCTCGGATAGGGAGGTATTGTTCTTTGTAGTTGACTATGGGTTTTCGAACACCTCGAAAAACTAAATAGAGGGTGCCGCCTCCAATGGCGAGAACCCCGACCGCCCCCGTTGTAATTGCTACGGGCAAGCCACCAGGTACAACATTCGTTAACATGAGCACAGAAACTACCACTAAGCCGATCGAAGCAAAAATCCCGCCACCGCGTACGAATTCGGACACTATCATTCCGGTTTTTAAAGCTCGCTGTTGGTTTTGAGAAAAGAAATTTATGCTTTTATTAGTAAATATATTTCTAAGTTCAACAAACAACATTTTTATACATTAATTTACTATATATTATAACAAATTATTAATTTTGAATATAGAGTAGTTATTTCTAAAAAAAATCCTTTACGTATACACTACCGTGCGGGATTCGCGAATAAGGGTGATTTTGATTTTTTCTTTTTGGGAATGGGTAATAGAAATTTTTTTAGCGATGTCGCGGGCTAAGTTGACCATAGAGGCATCGTCAAAGAGATCGGGAGTGATGAGTACTTCGATTTCTTTGCCGGCCTGGAGGGCATAGGCTCTCTCGACGCCCTTAAAGGTTTTGGCGATGTTTTCGAGATCTTTGATTCGCTTGAAATAGCGCTCAATGGCCTCTCCTCTCGCTCCTGGTCTTCCTGCCGAAATGGCGTCGGCTGGGGAGCAGAGCGCCCCTTCCAGGGTGCTAGGGAGCATCTCCCCATGATGGCAGCCTACGCCATTGGCAACTGCAGGGCTTTCGCCGTATTTTAAGAGCAGCTCATGCCCAGAGAGAGTATGAGAGCCTTCTATTTCGTGGGAAAGGGCTTTTCCAATATCGTGTAGGAGGCCGATTCTCCTAGCAAGTGCAGCATCAAGCCCTAGTTCTTGGGCGATCATTCCCATGAGAAAGCTCACTTCGATCGAGTGTTTAAGTACATTTTGTCCATAGCTATTGCAAAGCGAGAGTTGACCCAAAATGGCGAGGAGGTGGGGATGGAGTCCTCCGATTTTGCATTCGAAAGCGGCCTCTTGTCCCTGTCTTAAGATCTCTTTTTGGAGATTCTCTTTTGCTTTCGCTACCACTTCTAAGATCCGGGTCGGATGCACTCTCCCATCGGATACGAGTTCTGCAAGGGCAAGCTTGGCTACCATTTTTCTCATGGGATCAAAAGTAGAGATGATAATGGCTCCAGGAGTATCATCGAACAAGAAATTGACACCGGTTGCTTGTTCTAGAGTTTTGATGTTCCTTCCCTCGCGGCCGATGATTCTTCCTTTCATTTCTTCGTTCGGCAAATGGACTGTCGTAATAGTAACTTCTGAAACCGTGGGCAGAGCGAGCCTTTGGATCGCCCCTACCACTAATTTGTGCGCTCTTTTTTCAGATTCTTCTTCTATTTCTCGCGCGACTTTTTCTATTTTCTCGGCTTTCTCTTTCGCAAGTTCCGCATCGAGACGATCGAGTAAATAACGCTTTGCCTCTTCTTGGCTAAGACCGCTGATTTTTTGTTCCGTTTCTTTTAAAGTCCGCTCTTTCTCTAAGAGGTTTGTTTCCGCCCGTGCTAACAACTCCTCCTTTTTTGCAAGCAACGTGAGTTTTTGTTCGAGAAAGCTAAGGCGGTTGTCGAGATGTTGTTCTCGAGCTTTTAGGCGCTCTTCTTCCTTCGAGGTTCTTTTTTGTTGTAGTTCTTCTTCTTTTTCGAGTTCTTTTTGATGTTTGCTCTCTTTTTCCTTTAGATGGAGTTCAAATGCGATTTTTTTCTTCTCGGCTTCCTGTTCGGCTTTTTCGACGATTTCTTTTGCAAGTCTTTGAAATCCTGCAGTTTTTATCTTAAACCAAAGAATGGTTAGAAGAACTCCTAAGAGGAGGGAAAGAACAGGCCACAGGAAAAGAAGTTTCATAAGGGAAATGCCGGTGGTTTCTTTTTGGTGATTTCAACTTTCTCGATATTCCTTGCGGTAGAGAGGAGAATTTCGATGTCAAAATCGTTATGTGAGAGGATTTCTCCTTTTTTCGGGATAGTTCCGAGTTTTTCGAAAATATACCCTCCAATGGTATCATAGTCGCCAAGTTGAGGGATATGGATTCCAAAAGCTGCTTCGGCATCGAGAATGCTCATCCTCGCGTCGACAATCCAACTATTACCTCCTGGCTCTGGAGAAAAGAGGGTCTCTTCACCGACATCATACTCGTCTCCAATATCACCCACGATCTCTTCGAGTAGATCCTCCAAAGTGACGACCCCTTCGGTTCCGCCATACTCATCGACGACGATCGCCATATGGACTTTCTTGACCCGAAATTCTTGTAGAAGCTGCGACACTTTTTTGGTTTCTGGGGTATAAAAGACCCTTTTAATGATAACTTCAATAGGTTTTTCGAGAAAGGAGCGATCTTTATTCCCCAACTCACAGTCTCTGTAAATGTCGAGGACATCTTTAAACATCAAGATCCCAATCACATTGTCGACGCTCTCTCTATAGACGGGGATGCGGCTATATCCCTCATGCACTAAGTGTCCTGCGGCTTCTTTGATTTTCATATCGACGGGCAATGAGAAGACATTGACGCGCGGAATCATCACTTCGCGGACGATCCGGTCTTTGAAAATGAGGACTGATTCGATGAGCTTTTTTTCTAAGGGATTGAGTCTTCCTCTGACATTAGCCCTTTGTAATAAAGTGACCACCGTCTCTTTCATCTCTTCGAGATTTTCTTCGTTGGGTTTTTTAAGTCGCTTGAAAATTGACTCAGATAATTTCAATAGCGGCAGAACGATAGGAGTGGAGAGGTAATGGAAAAAGTTAGTGTAGGGAGAAAGGGCAATCAGGCTTTTCTCACCTTGAATGAGAAAGGGAAGTAAGTAACCCAACCCCAAACCAAAAAAGAGAAGAAAGAGCCCCAACACCGTTTCGCCCACTTTTCCAAGAAATGGATCTAACCGTTGGAGGAGCACGAGAGTCATGGCGACAAACCCAATCAATCCTATAAAGCTCGTCATCCGGTAACTGAGAATCAAGAAATCGAAAGGGCGTTCTTTAAAAAACACTTTGTGGAAGGGAGTATAAAGAGTTTCTTTTTGGCGGATAAACGCTTCATTAGAACGAACTTCTCCCAGTTTTGCCAGAGAAAATGCCGACGCATTGGGAAACAAGAACCAGGCGAGGAAGGTCAACAAAAGCAAAACAATAATGAGATCGATCATTACTTTAACCAATCAAAGGAGTTCACACACAAATATACTCTCTATGCGGTATGATGAGAATGTTTTTTTGATTTAAACCCGGGTTGTGTGGAAAATTCCATCGACAACTGTTTAAGAAGGCCCAGATTTTTTCTGTCCCCTTTCGAAAAGCTCTAAAGAGCTTC
>JBIOXR010000128.1:0-10876 GCA_044869735.1 Chlamydiales bacterium | reverse complement strand
TCGCGATCTTCCTGGGTCATGAGTTGCAAGGAGCGTTGCAAGATGGTGACTTTAGAGCCAAATCGGGCAAAGATCTGGGCAAATTCGGCTCCCACATACCCTCCACCCAAGATAATCAAATGTTCAGGCAACTCTTCAAGGTCTAGAATCGTCGAGTTGGTATAATAGGGAACTTCCCCCAGTCCCTTTATAGAAGGGATCACAGCTCTCCCTCCCACATCGATGAAAAATTGCGATGCCTTTAACAGGCGATCTCCTACTTTCACCTCATGGGGAGAAACAAAAGTGGCATGCCCCTCGATAACGGTGCACTGCTCCTGCAGCCACTTTTTAAGATTTCCCCTCATCTCTCCTATAATAGCGTCTTTTCGTCCTTTTATTTTCTTTAAGTCGACAGAAAAGCTTCCCAAATCGAGTTCCATGCCGTAATCTTTTGCACGGCGGATAGAGTGAGCCACTTTCGCATCAGCTACATATGTTTTTGAAGGGATACATCCATTATTGATGCACGTTCCACCAAAATATTTGCGTTCAATGATTGCTACCTTTCTTCCTTTCTTGGCCAAAGCAACAGCCATCGAGGGGCCCGATTGACCAGCTCCAATCACAATTGCGTCATAGGTTTCCATCTATCCTCCTACACGTTGCATAGGCCGTTTAATAATGGCGACTCCATTGGCATTTTTTGCCGCAAAAGCCGAATTTTTCAGTTCTACATTTCCCTCTTCATCAATTTGATACTGTCGTAGCGTCGCTCCTCCTTCGCCAAATTCTATAGTAGCGATCACTCCTTCCATGGCATCAATATCGGTTGGTTCCCCCTCTGTTTGCACAGCAATTAATTTGTCTAAGTTAATGTCGGTATTGCTCACTAGGTAACGCGAAATGGATTTACTCGGTGTATTGCTGCAATAGAGCGACGATCCCGTTAAAGCAAGCCAACAAGGAGCGTTCTGATTCTCCGAAGAGATCACTTTTACAAGTTTACCTTTGTTCACCACACCAACGAGATTGCTATGGGCAATGGTCACATACGCAATATCTCCTTTTGTCGTCAATCCCACAGGCGTGTCGTTGCGAGGAGGGGGAGGAAGTTGTACGGGGACGAGATGATCGGTGACAGCACCATTGCGCAAGTCGACGAGCTCTATCATATTGCTCCTTTCACTTACAATGAGCTTGTTGACTAGTACCCCTACTTGGGCCGCCGAACCATCGGCGACTAAAAGATCAGAATATCCATCGGGACGCTCCTGCAGATAATCTCCATTCATCCGGTGCGATTCAATAGTCGTCGTCCCTAAAACATAAAGATGATTATGGCCAAACGCGACACTTACAGGATTGGACCGAACGCGCAATTGCTGAAGAAATTTAAACGTATCGCCTTGTCGTTTGAATAAAGAGATCGATCGCGAATTATAGTTAATCACAGCAAGATAGGGGCCGAACTGCGCAATCCCACCGCCAACGATGTGAGGTCCTACTCCTCCTTTCCCTTCCGTGGGAAGCGATTGGAGCAACATGCCTTCGGAATCAAAAATAAGGAGCTCATTTCCCTCCTCGTCATTAGAAGCTGTCACAACGGCATATCCTGTTGCCTGAGCCTCTCCTCCTCTACCGAGGAGCAACAAAAGAATAACCATCATCGAGGCTAAATACTGTTTCATACTTTTTTCTCCCTTTTGAATTCTACACTCACACTATCGCAACGCCCCTCTCCTATCAATTTTTTTCTTACGTTGTAGTAAATAAATGGATCCTAGGCTATTTTTCAGCATATTCTTTTTATGGGATAATTTTATGATTTCTCCTCCCGATTGTAATATTTGCCACAAAACCATTTCAGCTAAACACTCCGATTATCGAGGACATGTCAGCCATGAAGCCTTACATGCTTTTCATGAAAAATGCATCAAGAAGTGGATCGCCGTTTCAGGCAACGCTCCTTGCCCAGTTTGTAGGCAAGTGACAAACTTCCTCACTTTCTCTAATCCCTTTTTTGATCCATTTTACAAAAACAAATATACCTACACGGATAGGGTCAGAAAGTCGATAAAAGTCATTCATCTACAGGCAGAAGAACTAGGCGAAGCCTTGAAAGTAAAAGCGATGAAACTATCTCCTTATGCCCTTGTATTTGGAATGGAATTTCTTTTCTATGCTGGATGTGCAAATACGATAGGCAAATTTGCACCTAAATTCGCCACGGGGATGTTAGAAGGAAGCTTTTCTATTGCCTGTGCCTCAGCGGTTAGTTTTATCCCGATTAATAGAAAAACGGTCTATTCCATTGCACTTTTAGTTTCCCTCTATATCTCTCATTTCTGGGAAATAGAGGATCCAAGCGAAGCAGTCGGAGAAATTTTTGGAGCCGTTGCTGTGGCAAGCGCCTGCGATGCTATATCGAAAGTAATTAGGGTTTTCCCCTTCTCAGAAAATGAGCGTCCCACAGTAGAGCCTTTTTTCAACCATGCTCCGCCACTGCATCACGATTCGAGTGTGGGTGATATTCTCGGTGTCAACAACCTCGAAACCTTAATGGGAAATACCGTCCTGAGTGCTGCGATTGCCCTCGGGGGGTTAGCCGGAACAACAGGGGCTGCTGCACTAATGCACGTCTCTCCAATTAAACCGACGAGTTTGACCTCGGTAATTTCTTGTGTTGCGGGTGGAATTTTTGGGGCTACTGCCACCTATCTCGGTGAGAGCATTTCTACTTTTACTGCCATTGCTTTTATCATTCGGCTGAAAAGGAGTTTCGACTATTAAAAATGGAAACGCCTTATGGTTCGAGCGAGTTTACCAAAATGTCTGAAAAAGACATGGAAAGCTGCAAAGAGGAGAGCGAGCACCCCCTTTGGAATGGAGGTTTTTCGTTTACTCTTCAAGAATACTATGATCTCCACGAAGAGACTCCCTTAAGCCATAACCTAGGTTATCTGGCAAGCTCCGTGATGGGAGTCATCGTTCACGGCCATCTCAACCAAGAGAAGCTCGCTACCCACCTTCAACACTTTGATATTCGCAAACTCCTGAGGGAAGGACCATCTTCTCACGACCTACTTTCACAAGAGGCTCAACACCTGCTCTATTCGAGTCTCATGCTTCCCCGTATTCTCGATGTCCATCTCCACGGTTTTGGATTTGATGAAGGGAATTACCTCGATCCCCTTCTCTCTTCACAAAAAAAAGCCTCCTACAAAAATTATGCCGCTTTTACCGCCGTTCGCTATGCGTGTGGGATCACCTCTGCTATCGGCTCAACCCATGCCGCTCGCCTGCGCCTCCATCTCTATGCGGCACATTTTCCTCGTCTCCACGGATATTTGCTTCCCATCCATCCTGCCTTCCTTCCCGATGGAACGACTGATTGGGAGAGAACCGCTCTTTTTTTAAATAACTCTTCCACTTGGAGGACGGCCATCAGTTTTGACAACTACCACGGCGACTCGCGATTGGTTGCGGGAGTCTCTATCCACCCTTTCGACCCGCAGTGGAAAGAAAAACTCCACGAAGCCCATGCCAAAGGAATTCGACTCGTGAAATGGATGCCCCCACAGAGCATTCCTCCCCACTCTTCCCAGATTGACGACTACTACAAAACACTAGCCGATCTCAAGATGACTCTCCTTGCCCATGCAGGTATTGAACATGTGATCCCGACGCGGGAAAATACCCAAGAGTGGCGGGAGTGGGGTAACCCCCTCCACTTTAGAAAACCCTTGGAAATTGGCGTTTCCCTTATTTTGGCCCACTGTGGCCATAAAGATCTACTCACCGACCTCGACAACCCACATACTAGCAAGAAACCAGGAGTAGAGCTTTTTCTACGTTTGGCAAGAGAGGCACACCAAAAGAATAAAACGGGAGAGTGGCCAGGTCGCCTTTATGGAGATCTGGCCGCAGTAACGACCCACTACGGCCCCGAATTTATCAAAGAGCTACTTCTCATTGCCAATGAGGAGGGGATCCGCCTTCTCTATGGGACCGATTATCCCTATACTAACCTCATCCAACCCCAACACGACGCCTATGAGCTTTGTGCGGCTGCTGGACTTCTTCCCCCTTCCTACACCCAACCCCTCAAAGAAATACGCGCCTGGAACCCTCTTCTTGCCAACTATGTTTTTACTCAACATCTCTCTGCCCAAGGCAGCGCCTTTCCCGAAGCGACCTTTACCGGAGTTTTCCCCGAAGCTCCTCTACATTTAATTTAATAGAGTTTTGCTTGCAAGTCTTGAGGATAGAGCCAGAGAGTATGAGAAATCTCCTTGTTATTTTGTGGCTTGTAATAAGTAAGAACTATTACCCTCTTATAACGTACCGAAAACTCCGAAGAAATGGTATGGGTCCACCCATCTTCCTCGGATGCCTCCTTATTTTTAGACTTCTTCGCTATGAAAGCTTTAAGGGTTGCCATTTCGGGAGGTAAGTCCTCCATTTTTTTGAAGTGGAGGTGGGTGAGCTTTGTGATTTTTTCTTCATTCCCCCGCAAGCCATAGGTGACCATTCCCATCATCTTGGGTTTATTGCCAATGCCAAGTTCTGCCACTATGCCATAGCCACCTTGATCTTCAACGGTATACATCTCTCTTAATTTCGGATCGGCGATAACTTTTTCGGCACCGAATAATGTGTGGCAAAACAGTTGCTCATAAACCGCATTCCCCGGTTTTTGTTTGTATTTATAGATTTCAACTCCGTTTTTCCAATCCCGAAACTGTCGGATTCTATTAATAGCATCATTTTTATCTCTATGGGTATTAAACACTTGATAAAACCTTTTCAACCTACCTCCCAGCAAATAAGGGGCGGGACGCGCCTGTAATTCCGTGACAAATAACGAAGCTGCTATTTGCTCCCGCTCTTCTTGGGATGGCCCTTTAGGAGGCTCTTTTTTGGGGAGAGTCTTCTCCTCTTCCGCCTTGGGTTGCAAGGGGCGCTTCTTCCCTCGAGTTCTCTTTCCTTGTCCCTTAGGAGCAGGAGACGGTGCTGCCATTAATTTAGCAGCTTCTATTTCTGCATCTTCAGCCTTTCTGGGAGTTGCGATCGTCTTTATGATAAACTCCTTTGTTAGCGCCCCTATTAGCATGTTATAATGAAATTTCCTTGAGAGGTTGGCTGCCACTATTGCTCGCCGCTGTTTAGCTCGTTTCTGAGGGCCCTCTTCGATGTGAGAGACTGTTTCATTATACCTCTCATTCGCAACCATCGAACCGACCACACTTCTATTTACCTTCTGGAAAACCTTCTCTTCCCTTTCATTTCTGAAACCCTCTGGGACCACGGCCTCCTGTATAAACCCCTCAACCAATCGTGCTGTTTCTATTCCATTCGGATTATCCGCCATGCGAAGAATGGCCTTAACTTCAGGATTATCAGGCTCTTGGGCTATTTTTTCCCAAAGAGCTCTTGCCTCGGAGCCCAAAGGATCCCTTAGGATGTTCTGCAAAGTTGATCGGGGTAACCCCGTGGGATTATAGGAGCCAGAAGTAGGAAGCATAAGAAACCTCAAAAAAAGATTTGTCACAGTATATTAAAAATGACAAATTTTGATCAACTCCTTCTTTAATTTTTAATAATTTTTTCTTGACCTTTATTTTAATATATATTATTATTATTAAAAAACGAGGTTTATTTATGGATATTATAAAAAATTTAACTTACATCATTTTCCCTCTTCATAGTGATATTAAAAGAGATGCTGAGAATGAAATCGTCAATGATAAAAACATGGCATCTGTATGGACAAAACGGGGAATCGCCTCAGGATTCACCCTCCTTTCCATTGCTCTAACCGCCCTAGCAGCCTTGGCTTTCACAGGGATTTTACCCGTGGGGATAGTAGGTTTTTATGCCCTAGCCGGCGCAGCTGGAGTTGCCGTTGTAGCTACCATCCTCTATCTATTGGGACTCGCCGGGGGTCGTCTTCGATCTAATGCTATATTCGAAAAAGATAACGAGAATTTTGTTCAAAGTATAAGGGATAGCCTTAATAAGAAAGAAGAGGTCCGCCGCCAAGAGAAACTACGACAGGAAGAACATGACAAGCAGCGTCCTCCCATGTACTTTGAATATGGTACACCGCAGGTTGGGCCTAAATATGCAACCTAAAGAGCGAGATTTTTTATGGAAATAGTAAAAAAAGTCTTCTATGCAGTCTTTCCTTTGCATAGCGACCTTATTGATTCAACCCAAAAAAATAGTGGCTTTGTTTGGACGAAGAGAGCCATTGCATCTTCTCTTCTTTTGACTACTCTCGTCCTTGGCATCCTCACTGGGTTGGCCTTCCCTAATCTTCTGCCCATAGGAACTATCGGCAACTTCGCCTTGGCAGGAGCAACGGCAGCGGCAGGTGGAATGTCTATTCTCTATCTTTTTGGATTAGGTTGCGGTGGCTTTCGCAGCTATCGGGTAACAAAAAAATATGATGCTGGTCTCAAAGAGTTATTTAATGAAATTCAATCATCTTAGGAAAAAATATGAATATAATAAAAAATGTTTTCTATGCAGTTTGTCCCTTGCATTGCGATCTCAAAAGGGATAAAAATAATGAATTAACTGTTAATAAAAATAGGGGCTTTGTTTGGACAAAGCGCGGTATCGGCTTTGGGCTACCTGCACTGGGGTTTGCCCTACTTGCTATAACCGCTCTTAGTGCAGCCGGAGTGCTACCCATTGGTTTGACGGGACAGGCTATTCTCTGCGCAACCTCTGTAGGAGTTTCAGCGCTTGCACTTCTTTATCAAATTGGACTAGGTATAGGTGGTATTCGAACCAATAAAAAAATATTGCGTATCGAAAAAGAAAAACCCCGTATGTATTACGAGTATAATACGGATGAGACGAAACTTTCTTATTCCGACTCTTACGATGCTGGTTTACCAGGCCTTAAATACCACGAGAGCTAAGCAATAGCTCCTTTGGAAGGAGCTCCCTCCACCTCTTGCACATATCTTGGAATAGCGTAACCGGGTAGATGGTCCTTGAGCTTACGTATCAAGGACCTTCCCCTTTTCTTTTCTACCTCAAAGTGAGCTAGGCCTTGAACGCGGTCGAATTGATGCAGGTAGTAAGGCAAAATGCCTGCGTTCACTAGAGTTTCAAATAAAGTCTGAAGAATCGGCAGTTTATCGTTCACTCCCTTTAATAAGACGGTTTGGCTAAGAAGCGGGATACCGAGCTTCTGTAGTTTCTTTAGTCTTTCAATTAGAGGAGGGTCGAGCTCACGGTAGTGGTTGATGTGAAGGACGAAGAGTTGCTGGGTCTTGATGCTTGCCAGCAGGCTTACAAAAGAGTCGTCGATTCGTTCGGGTATGCCGATGGGGAAACGAGTATGGGTGCGGATGCGTTTAATGTGAGGGATGGCTGAAAGGCGAGTGAGAAGAGAAGCTAGGGTTTCGTCCGAAAGAGAAAGGGGGTCTCCTCCGCTGAGGATAATCTCTTGTAAGCTGGGATCGGCGGCAATGAGTTGCAATTCATCTTCAAAGAGCTTCTCCTTCGATTCATAGGGAAAATGTTGGCGGAAGCAAAAGCGGCAGTGCATCGCGCAGCTACTAGTGCAAAGCAATAGCGCCCTTCCTTTATACTTTTGCAAGAGTCGAGGTGTTTTCCTGGCAGCGATATCGCCGACGGGATCAGCGCAAAAACCAAAAGAGTCCACTTTCTCTTTTTCTAAAGGGACAAACTGGAGGAAAAGGGGATCAGAGAGATCATTCTTCGCCATTTTTTCTGCTAAGCGATAAGGAACGTTTAAGGCAAAACGGGGACGTTCGAGAAGTTGCGAGCGATTATGTGCGTCGAGCTCGAGAAAATCGGCAAGTGATTCGAGCCGGGTGAAATTACTTTTTTGTATCTGTCGCCAATGAATCATGGAGATAGATTCTAATTATATTCACTATTAAGATCTTCTGATTTTATCACTTTTCACTTGTGAATCTTAAATCCTTAAGGCATCCTTGCCACCTATTATGGAAACAGCGATCCGCCCGACACGTTCCGAAGATTTCCCCGAGTGGTTTCAACAGGTGGTGAAACACGCCGACATGGCCGAAAACTCCCCTGTCCGCGGGTGTATGGTGATTAAACCTTGGGGGTACGGAATTTGGGAAAACGTCCAACGATTTATTGATAAACGCATCAAGGAGACCGGCCACCAGAATCTCTACTTCCCTCTTTTCATCCCTTTGAGTTTTCTCGAAAAAGAGGCGGCACACGTCGAAGGGTTTGCCAAAGAGTGCGCCGTCGTCACCCACCATCGACTTGAAGAGCGAGAGGGTAAACTCATACCGACTGGCCAACTAGAAGAACCTCTCATTATTCGCCCCACATCAGAGACGATCATAGGCGAATCTTTTTCGCGCTGGATCCAATCGTACCGCGATCTTCCCCTTCTCACCAATCAATGGGCCAATGTAGTGCGCTGGGAGATGCGCCCTCGCCTCTTCCTCAGAACGACCGAATTTTTATGGCAAGAGGGACATACGGCGCATGCTACAGAGGCTGAGGCCATTGAAGAGACGATGAAAATGCTCGAGGTCTATAGGGACTTCATCGAAAATGTTATGGCCATCCCCGTCATCGCTGGTGAAAAATCGCCGGGAGAGAAGTTCCCAGGTGCCGTTGCCACTTATACACTCGAAGCGATGATGCAAGATTATAAAGCTCTTCAAACATGTACTTCGCACTACCTCGGGCAAAACTTTGCAAAGGCCTCTAATATTCGTTTTAGCACCAAAGAGGGAGGGCTCGACTATGCCTATACGACCTCTTGGGGACTTACTACTCGCATCGTTGGAGCCATGGTCATGTGCCATGGAGATGATGATGGATTGCGGCTTCCTCCCCGTATCGCCCCGGAACAAGTGGTGATTATTCCCATCGTTTCAAAACCCGAGCTCGAAAGCGAAGTTTTCGCCTACGCCGATACCATTGCAAAAAAATTGCGTGCCGTGAGCTTCCATGACCAACTGCTCGCTGTCACCATTGACAAAAGAGATAAGCGAGGGGGTGAGAAAAATTGGGAGTGGATTAAAAAGGGAGTCCCCTTACGCATCGAAGTGGGCCCGCGAGATATCGAATCACAAGCGATGATGGTCAGTCGCCGCGATCAATCTCATAAAGAGAAAATCAAAATCGGTCTCGATAGAATCGGCACTGAAGCTCTCACCCTATTAGAAGAAATCCAAACCAATTACTACGAACAAGCGCGCGCGTATCGCGATGCCCACATCGAGAAAAACATTCGCTCTTTTGAGGAGCTTAAAGAGTTTTTCGGAAAACAAGAGGGTTTTGTACAAGGAAAATGGTGTGGAGAGATGGCCTCGGAAAAACTCCTCGAAGAGTTGAAAGTGACTATACGCTGCCTTCCTAAAGAGCAAAGTAACACGGAAGGGAAGTGCCTTCTCACTGGCAAACCCGCCCGCCTCGATGCTATCTTTGCTAAATCGTACTAGCCGCTAATTAGCTTTATCCTTTATACCCCAAAAAATGACAGATGGAAACCAGTACGGCATCCATAGGTGGGGAGAGGGCTATTTTGAAGTCAACCCTGCCGGCCATGTCGTCGTCAAACCCAACCGCGAAGGGAAAGGAGGCGATCTCTACGAGCTCATGCGTTCGCTCGTCGAACAAGGCATTGAGCCTCCCATTCTCATCCGTTTCAATGGAATCGTTCGCAACCGTCTCGAAACCCTCAATGCCGCTTTCAAAGCCGCCATCCACGAATTTAACTACCCCAACCGCCATAGCATGGTGTTTCCCATCAAAGTCAATCCTCAGCGCCACGTCGTTGAAACTGTGCAGCAAGCAGGAAAAGAATACCTCATGGGACTCGAAGTGGGCAGTAAACCAGAACTGATTGCGGTTCTGGCTCTTGAACAAACACCCGACATGCTGCTTCTTTGCAATGGTTACAAGGACGCAGAATATATCTCTCTGGCCTTGATGTCTCGCAAGTTGGGAAGACGCACTCTGATTGTAATCGAACAAGCCTATGAACTTAAGCTTGTTCTTGATACGGCAGAAAAGCTCGGCGTCGAAGCGGAGATTGGTTTCAGGATGAAACTCTCCACCACCGGTTCGGGCAGGTGGAAATCGAGCGGCGGGGAACACTCGAAATTTGGGCTCTTCACTCACGAGATCATCGATTGTTTAAAAACTCTAGAAATGCGAGGGAAAAGCAATTGGTTAAAACTCCTCCATTTTCATATGGGCAGTCAAGTACCTACTATTGATTCGATCAAAAAAGCCCTTAACGAAGGAGCGCGGATGTACACTGAACTCGCCTCCCTTGCTCCAAGCCTCTCTTTTTTCGATGTGGGAGGAGGAATCGCCGTCGATTACGATGGAACAAAGAGCACCTCTGATTCGTCTATGAATTATAGCATCGAAGAGTATGCTCGCGATGTCGTCTCGTCCATTGGAGATGCTTGCCGCGAAGCTGGTATCGAGGCTCCTTTAATCATCACCGAATCGGGGCGTGCTGTGGTTTCTCACCACTCGGTGCTCATTATGGAAGTAATAGATGTAACGACGACGCCGAATGCTTCGGATAAGGAAGAACCCCCTTCGCACCATGAAATCATCGATATATTAATTCATCTCGAAGAGGAATTGACCATCGACAACTGCAGAGAAACTTTTCACGATCTCATGGCTCTAAAAGAGCGCATTTTGGAAGAGTTTATTCACGGCAAACTCTCTTTATACGAAAGAGCCTATGCCGAAAAGAAATCGCGTCGCATGTTGTCCAAGATACGAACACTTTACCACTCTCTTCCTCAGGCTTATGAAGAACTATCTACCTTAGATCATCTTCTGCTCGATACCTACTTTTGCAATTTTTCCGTTTTCCAGTCGTTACCAGATTCTT
>JBIOXR010000127.1:0-12475 GCA_044869735.1 Chlamydiales bacterium | reverse complement strand
TTCAAACGCTTGCCTTACCCAAAAAATATGACATCATTTTCATCGCTATAGGGTCATTTCAGCTAATCTACAATTTGCAAGAAGCCAAACATGCACTAAAAAATCTTCTAGAAAGGCTTTTACCTAGAGGGAAGTTGATTTTGGAAACATTTGTCCCATGGGATACTATAAAAGATAATATCCACGGTCCTATTCTCCTCGATCAATCGAAAGAAATATCTATAGAACGATCAGTTCAATCCTCAGAAGGTTTTGAGATCGTTAACCATTCTAAAGTCACGGTCAATTTTAAAGAGCAGCTTGAAAAAACTCGTACAAGATATGAAAAGTGGGTTCATGGAAAATTCAGTTATGCTGAAGAAGAGGACTATACAGTAAGATGGTATCACCGCTTCGAAATGAAGTACCTACTAGAAAATATTGGTTTTACATCCGTAAAAATTATCGATGAAACCTTTGAACAAAACGAGCAGGCTGTAGTTTATGTCGCTTCTGTAGAGTAAGATAATATTTTATCTCAACAAAAGCGAAGTTCAAGTCCCATGGCATGTGCAAGAGCGGTTAAAGTGCTTAAGCTAGGGTTTCCCTTAGGTGAAAGGGTCTTATATAAGCTTTCGCGACCAAGATGTGCTTTTTTCGCAATTTTTGCGATCCCTCCTTGAGCTTCTGCAACATCTCTTAAGGCTAAAAGAAGCAGTGCTTGAGATTCGGTATCACCCTGCATACTTTCTTCTAAAGCCGCATTAAGATAAGCAACCGCTGCATCATGATCTTTCAAAGATTCAATGAGCCATTCTTCATACTTACGAGCTTGAGATTTTTTAATAACATCTTTCTTGGAACTCATCTAAATATTCCTTCGCAAGTTTAATGTCTTTTTCTTGCGTTTTTTTACTTCCGGCGCAGAGAAGCAATATCACCCTATGACCAACCTTGCCATAATAAACTCTATAGCCTGGACCAAAATCTATACGAAGTTCATAAACTCCATTTCCAATAAATTTGCTATCACCAAGGTTTCCCAATGTGACACGCCTAAGCCGCAATTTGATAACAGCTGCAGTCTGATGATCTTTTAGCTTTTCGATCCACAGTTCAAACGGTCTTTTACCCCGCTGGGTTTCGTAAATTTCTAAATCATACTCTATATTCACTATTGTATCCCATTAGATACAAAAAATCAATACATTACAGCAAACAGGCAAGAGTTTAAAGGATTTGCTTTGAAAAATTCTAGAGATTTTTTAAGACTAGGTCGGTCGATAGCTCTAAACCTCCTAGCCACACCCAAAGTCTTTTCTCTCTTATTCTGAGTGGGTGGAAAATAAAGTTCTGGAAGTCATTTTAAAAGCCGATGCCAAAAGTGAGGGCGGGCCAAATGGGAGCTGCGCTAGTTTTTTTAAGGGGAACGATTCCCTCTGCTTGAACAAATAGTTTTCTACCTCTGGCTGTTTCCCATTGATAGCCTAAAGCCACATCGAATGAAATTGCGCCATAACGCAAGTTCTCTTTCATCCAAACGTACCCCAAACCCGATCCTAGGTAAAATCCTTTTTGCCTTGGATAAAGTAAATACATTCCTCGAATTTCTGCTGCTGGAGGGAATGGTAGCCAAGGCATAAATTTTCCTGAAAAATCCAGACCGTGGAAGCCATGTTGCATCCGGTATCCACCTCCTACTGTGGGATAACCACCAATTGAACCAAGACTCCCGTATCCAAATTTTTCTTCTGAAAAGACATTCGCATGGGGCAAGCAAATTAATTCAAATGTTAAAAGTAATATTATTTTCTTCATTTGAAAACTCCATGTAAATTTCGATGGTTCCAAAAGAATAACGAAGGCTATTTTATCTTTAAATGTTTAAAAATTAAAATCTTAGATCTTGATGATTTTGTAATTTTAACGAAGATCTGTGGTTTGCACATCCCTTCTCCTCTTCCTTTTAGCAACGAGGTAAAAAAGAGGGAGAGGGCTGAGAGTGATGAGGTTGCCGACCATAATCATGCCTAGGTAACGGAGGGGGTTTCCCAACGGAATGTTTTCTGGAGGGAAGAAGCTGATGATGATCGTAGCAGAACAACCTACAAGACCAAAGATGCAAGTTAGCCATAATCCAGTGCGGCCACCAGGTATTTTAAAAAGGGTGGAGTCGTGAGAAGCGCGGAGCCGTAAGCAAGCGCAAAACATTAAGATATACATGATCATGTAAAGCTCTGTACTGAGAGCTGTCAAAAACCAGAAACTGCTATTTACATTTGGTTCTAGGAGGAAAAAAAGGCAAAACAGAGAAACAATTACAGCTTGGGAAATAAGAATTGCAGTGGGAACCCCTGCTTGATTTTTCTTCTTGAACATAGAAGGCAAAAAGCCTTCCTCTGCAGCATTTAAGAGTCCTTTGGCTGGCGAAATAATCCAATTGATCATCGTCCCCATAGACCCTAGTGCGATCAAGAGAATAAGAAGAGGAGTCAACGAAGAAAGCCCAAAAATAGCGAAAAAGTTAGCAAATACTTGCATGATTCCTGAAACAAGCTCGATCTCATTTTTAGGTAGGACAGCAGCGATCGAAAAAGCTCCCAGCCCCATCGAAAGGACAATTAGAAAACAAGCAAATAGAATCGCTCTGGGGAAATTTTTCTGAGGCTTATGAATATCGTTTACATGCACGCTAGAGAGTTCAATTCCTAAAAAAGAGGCCATGATCGCAATCAATGAAACCCAATGTGCTGGGTTTGTCAGTTGGGGAATCCAGGAAACCCTCTTAAAATCGATCTGCACAGGATAACCTCTGACTACCCAAAATATCCCAAGAAGAATGAGAAGCAACAGGGGGATTCCCATACCTGTGAGTGCGCAGATGTTGTTAAGAAGCGAAGATAATTGGATGCCTTTTAAGTTGATCCAAGTGAGTCCCCAAAAAAGGATTAGAACAGAAGAGACGAGATAAGTTTTATTAAGGGCTAGCTCTGGATGAATGACATAGCCGATCATCCCTACAATGAACGCTAGCATGGTGGGGTACCATACCATGGTGTTAATCCACTGCAACCAGATTGCCGCCATCGCCCACTGTTTGTTAAATGCCCTCTCTACCCAATGGAAAATCCCTCCCTTATTGGGAAAACAAGCGGACAATTCGGCTGCTACCAGGCCTGTAGGCAGGAGAAAAATCAGAGCAGCAAATAGAAAAAAAGAGAGAAGATCGCTTCCTAAGAGAGCAGCTGCTGGTAAGTTTTTCATATTATCGATCGCAGCGACAATTAAGATAACGAGTGAAAAAAAGGAAATTTTTTTGTTCATGGCAAAAATCTCACTTCTGTTTCAAAAGAGGCTGACCCAGTAAGAGAGACGCCATTTTCTTGCAGTTCAATCTCTAAAATACCCCCTGAAGTTACTACCTGCACTCTCAGGTACTTCTCCCTGTAGGCAAAAGCGACACAGGCCACCGACCCCGTGCCACAGGAGCGGGTCAATCGCTGTACTCCCCTCTCGTACGTCTTAACGTCGAGGGAACCATCGTCTCGGAGATAATAAGCATTTACATTGATCCCTTGTGGAAAATGGTTTTTGAGACTATTGAGCTCTCTTCCTAGAGCCAATAATTCACCATCCGATAATTTTCCTGGATAGACTAAGTGAGGTTCGAGAATCTCGACATAGTAACAACCATATTTGGTTTCAATCTCTTCTCGAGATCTAATAAACTTGGGATTGGACGAAAAACAAGGCGAAGGGAGATGGATGGTGTATTCTCCTGATTTATGTTCGATTTGGTGGACCCCTTGCTGCGTGACCAGAAAAAACTGCTTGTATTCAGGATAGGTGGCAAAGAGGTAGGCGGCACAGGCCCGAGCGCCGTTGCCGCAAAATTCCCCCCATCTTCCATCTTGACCCAAGACGGCCAGATGGGCATAAAGAGCCTCTTCTTTCTCTGTTCTTGAAAGCATAATTAACACATCATCTCTCCCCTCAGTTATCAATAAATCACCTGCCTTTCTTAAGAAAGTGGTATCTAGTTTGGTTTGTTCCAAGCAATCGAAGAGAAGAAAGGTGTTGAAGGTAGCTTCGGCAAAATAATACTTCATAGCAACTCCTTCATCGTCAGCGAGGTTATCCCTGTCGGGTGGTCAAAACTCAAAGAGGTTGTAAAAACAGGACTAAACATCGAAGCGACCTCTTTCGAAGATTGTTTGTAACGCTTCGGGTACCAAATAGTACTTTCAGAATGTGGATGAAAATGGGTAGTAGGAGAGAGGTCTACTATAAACTTCCCCGCATCAATACTTTCACAAGCATGTCCGAATTTAGCAGCATTCATGAACACTTCCGTCAACTTGCAATACGTGAGAGCGCCCTCTTTGCTATTGAGAAATTCGATCTCCTTTTCTTCGAATTGTTTCAATAGATCACTCTTGAGCGACCCTTCGCAAAACACATAGTCGAGCTTCCCCTGCAACAACTCGCGCGCCTGATTAGCTGATTTGGAAGAACTTTTCTCATGATGAGAAAGAAACTCACATACCCGAACTTCCGATACACGAATGCACGGATCTAAATAACCCTGAGAAACATTTTTAATATCGACAGTCAGAAGAGTCGATCTTTTAGAGGAGAGATCAAGCTGCTTTACAACTTCTTTGAGACATTTGATATCTCGTCCACAAAAGGTCCCTGTAAGTTCGGAAGATTGGCTATTTAATGAATAAATATCTACGAGATCTCCCTTTTCCTTATTTTTGTGGGTAAAAATAAACCGTTTGCTCGATAGGGATTTTTCATTTGAAGCAAACATAATATTAAACGCATAAGCTTCCGCAGTTAATTTATTCATAGAAAAAGAAGTAGTTGCAATAGACATAAAAATCCTTTGTTTTTTATTTGCTAGTTAAAAAAGTTGATTGATTAAAAGAAGATAGTACGCGGTTACCCGCGGCGCCGGAAGGAGAAAAGGATTTTGAATGAACGGTGTTTCATAGCTCGACTCTCTATGAATAAATATACATAGAGCATGAATTTTTATTCAACTCAAATGTTGTGACTATCTCTTAAAGAGGGCCTTGATATTTTTGAGGAGAAGGGGAAGATCTTTGATCGACCGAGGAGCGACGAAAATCGTGTCATCCCCTGCAATGGTCCCTAGAATCTCGCTCGTCATCTGGTAATAGTCAAGGATACGGGCAACCATCGAGGCAGAACCGGGACTCGTAGAAATCACAATTAATGATTCATTGGCCATTATGTCGATGACGAGATCTTTAAGAAGAGTCTCCGCTGAGGGTGGAGGCGGCTCTCTGGGGAGTGAATATACAATTTGGTTGTGGATATTGGTAACTTTAATAGCTCCGACTTTTCTAAGCAGCCTGGAGACTTTTGATTGATTGATTTCATACCCTTGCTGCTCCAAAGCCATACAAATTTCATCTTGAGTAGAAGCTGCCCGCTGCAATAACAGGCGACGGAGAGCATCGATAAGTGCTTGTTCTGATTGGACCATAGGAAGAAAATGTACACCAAGATTCTTCTTCCTTCAAGACCAAAAGGAAATTTTTTAATTGTAATTTCTTATTTTTTCCTTTATACTAGACCGATAATATGGAACTAAGATCGATCACCCACTTTCTTGCTAACAATAAAAATAGTATTTTAGCAGTAAGCGATGGCCTCAGCGGGGTCGCCTTGCTAGTCTCCGCAGCAGTTGGAACTTTTTTTCTTTTTGGTTGGTTTATGGGGGTTCCTCCCCTCGGGGTGGGAAATATCATCCTCAGTGCCGCTGGATTTGGTTCAACTGCGATTTTTGCTGCCACTACCTTCACCCTTTCCTTTTTAACTTACATTTCCAAAAAGAGAACCAAGGCAGCAGAAAGAAGGCAGCAACTAGAAGATGAACGCCTTGATAATGAAAAAAATCGCATTGAAACGAACTTTATAAGCCATTGTTGTTCTTTCCAATCTTTCTCTGAGCATCTGCTGCAGGAATATAATCAAAATGACATAGCATCTCTTCTAGTTATAATTAACTATCTTTCTTATGTTATAGATAAAAAATATCCTGAAGGCGATTATTGCGGGTTAGATTTGGAATTTTCTACTTTCCTCGATAGAGAGGAAATTCAAGAGGAACTGAAGAAGAATAATTTATTCACAAATTTAACCAGTTTTGGATTTGATTTGATGGGATATCAAGGTGAAACTGCGCCAGATCGTCTATGTGAATCAACAAGAGAATCGTTAAAGGCATTAACTCAACAACTCAAAGAGTTTAGCGAGTTCGTACAAAGGGATCAATAAGGCTAAGACTGCCATCGGCTTCCCGATACTATAAACACAGACAATCCTGCCAAGACCATCACTGCACTTCCTACCCACAAAGGGAGATGGGGCTCAATGCCGACAAAAATTCCTGAAATCATCGGGCTGATGACGAGAGCAGCTGCGTTTACCGAACTTAGTATTCCTAAAGCCTCCCCTTGGATCGATTCCGCCGCATAGTTAGAGACAAGCGTCGTCGAGGAGGGGGTGACAAAAGCGACAAAGAAAGAGAGGGCAACGAGCATCGGCCACATCCATGCTGCCGAAGGGAGAAGAAGGAGCCCAGCAATTGAGAGGCCTGTGAGTACATTTCCTAAGAAAAATAAATTCTCTGGTTTGATTCTCTTCACAAAGGGGCGAATAAGCAAGCCAGTGCTCAAAGCATAGACCCCTCCACTCACACCATAAAAAGAACCTAGCTCTAAAGGAGTGAATTGGTAACGAGAAATGAGATAGATGGGGACGAACTGAAAGAAAAATGCCCAAGCAAAATAGTGGAGGAAAGAGGCGAAGAGAACAACTCTAAACTCCTTAAAATGAAAAGCTTTTTTAATCTGTGCGAAGCTCATTGCCCAACTGAGCTGACGATCAATGCTTTGGTAGTGGGTTTCGCGAAAAAAGAAAATGGCGACCAAGAGATTGATCCCCGATAAGATCGCTGCAAATATAAAAGGGACCGTATAGTGCCAGGCCGAAAACTCGCCCCCGATAAAAGGTCCTAAGGTAAAACCAACGCCTAAAGCCATGCTATAGAGCCCAAAATTTTTCGTTTTATCTTTGGTAGTGCTCAAATCGGCTACAGTCGCTTGAACAATTGCCATATTTCCTGCAGAAATACCAATGACCGCTCGAGAAGCCAGCAAGAGAATAATGCTATTGAGGAGAACTCCACTGACGGAAATGAGATAGCCCAGCAGATTTACCCCGATGCTGATCTGTAGAGGAAATTTTCTTCCTCTATTATCTGAAAGAGCCCCCCAAATGGGAGCCATGAAAAATTGCATGAGAGGGACGAGCGCCAAAAGAAGGCCAAGTAACATTCCCCTTACTTCATGAGAGGTCGAAGCGGGGACTAAACAATCGGAACACTCAAAGAGCATCGAAGAAAAAAGGGGATAAGTCAGCCCCACCCCCATAAAATCGATGAAGGCGACAAAAAGGGCAACATAGAGGGTGGGCTTTTCCCGTTCTTGCATAGTTCCCGTATATCAATTGAGAGGATAAAAAATCTTTGGTATCTTATTTTCCCTATGAAAGTAAAAAAAAGGTGTTTTGGCGGAGAAGAGGGGAAAGAATATTACGCTCGCTACCACGACGAGGAGTGGGGAATTCCGTCGCATGACGACCGGCATCTATTCGAAATGCTTATTTTAGAAGGGGCTCAAGCTGGGCTAAGCTGGGAAACTGTGTTGAAAAAACGGGAAGGTTACCGCAAGGCTTTCTATCACTTCAATCCGGCAAAAGTTGCAGCGATGACCGATCGAGAACTCCTACAACTCCATCAGAACCCTGCTATCATCCGCAACAAGCTTAAAATTGCAGCCGCTCGACGCAATGCTCGCGTCTTTCTTGAGATTCAAAAAGAATTTGGCTCATTTGATGCCTATGCATGGGGCTTCGTGCGAGGAAGACCACTAAAACATCGGAAAAGAACATTGAAAGAACTTCCACCCACAACCCCCGAAAGCGATGCTCTCTCGAAAGATTTGAAGAAAAGAGGGATGACCTTTGTCGGTTCCACTATCATCTACGCCTTCATGCAAGCTGTGGGAATGGCTGATGATCACCTCATCGATTGCTGGCGCGCTTAATTAACGATCACTCGCACCGAAGAAGGGAGAATTTTTAAATGGAGCCCTTTCTCGAAAAAGACGGGTTCTCCGTCAATATGGGCATGGAGGTTAGGTTGGTCTATGTCGACCTCTTTACATTGGATAATCTCGACATATTTCGAACGAGCGAGTTTGGGATGAAAAAGCTGATAGGCAATCTTGGCGGTGGCAGCTACGGGAAATTTATTTAAAATCACCACATCGACGAGACCATCGTTGATCCTCGCTGTGGGGGCAATGATCACTCCATTTCCAAATTGAGAAGAATTGGCAAAACTGATCAGAAAAGCTTCTCTGGCAATCTTTTGACCATCTACAGTCAATTCAAAGTGCGAAGAGTGGTAACTAGGAAAAGATTTTATCACCGCCACGATGTAAGAGAACACACCTCTCGAACGTAGTTGAGCGAATTTCCATCCAATTTCAGCATCAAAACCTATGCCGGCCACGCCTAGATAATATTTTTCATTGATGCTTACAGCATCGATCCATTCCGCTCTTCCTTTGTTGATGATCTCCACTGCACGCGAAACATTTAATGGAAGCCGCAGATGGCGAGCTAGGCCATTGCCCGAACCTACGGGGATAATAGCTAAAGCGGTTTTACTTCCCACCAACGCCTGTGCAATCTCATTGATCGTGCCATCCCCTCCCACAGCAGCAACTATTTCTACGCCATTATTGATCGCCTCTACTGCTAGCTCTTTGGCGTGAAAGGGACCTTTTGTGTACAAAATCTCAACGGAGAACTTTTTAGGATCGAGTCCCTGCTCGATTTTCTCTACAATTTTTTCCTTATTTTTGCCACCCGCAATAGGATTGACAATCACTCGAATTTTTTTAAGAAGGTGCCCTTCTTCAGCCGAAATAGATGTGGTTAAGCAACTGAGAAAGAGAAGCAAAAGATATAAAATTCTCATCTAGAACCGGGCTTTAAGGGTAATTATAGCAAGATATTGCTTTTATTTAGACGACCAATACAATGAGCAAAAAAGAGAAGACCTCATGGCCGAACGCCCTCTGGAATGTGGAGAATGTAAAAAACCAATTGCTGTTTGTTATACTGAAATAGTAGGGGATAAAATGACCCGAACGGTCATGTGTGCCGATTGCCCCGTTTTGGAAAAGCGCCTCTATGGAAAGCTCCACAAAGAGAGCTTGGAGAGCGGCGAAGAGGTAGAAAAAAGGGTGAAGCTCACCTGCGCTCATTGCGGCACCTCTTTGGAAGCAGTCCAAACGGGCAACCCCCTCGGATGTAGCGAATGCTATGAGGTATTTGGCAACATTTTAATTGAAGATCTCCTTAAAGCAGGAAAAATTTCAAAACACCTCACCTCAAATAAACAGACGATGCCCCTCCATATAGGGCGTACCCCAGGAGAGATTACGGAAATCAATCCTACACTTAAACTCATCGCTCTCAATGAAGCTCTCGATGAGACACTCATCAAAGAAGATTATGAGACGGCTGCCCTGCTGCGCGATCAGATTCGGGCGATAAAAGAGAGAATGAAACCCGATGAAAAAAAGTAAAAAGCATCCTATTTATAGTTTAAAAAATCCGTGGAAAGAGAATGCCCATGCCGTTTGGGTGGCCTCCACTCTAACCCTCTTTCGCAACCTCTCAAACTTTTCTTTTCCATCTAAATTGGACCTCCACAGGCAAGAACAAGTCTTGACCCTCATCTCGGAAGGATTATTGAAATGCCCCGAACTTAACTCCCCAAAGTTATTCAAATCAAAAGAGATAGGACCCATTGAAAAGGAATTTCTCCTAGAGCATTTCCTTACGGTAGATGGCTTCCATCAAGCGCATGGAGGAGAGGGATTCATGATCGATGAAACCGGTGAATTTCTCGCTGTGATTAATATCGGGAACCACCTCCAAGCCGAATTGATCGATACCACTCAAGAGATCGAAAAAGCATGGGGAAAACTAGTAAAAATTGAAAATTGCCTCGGCAAATCAATCGACTACGCCTTTAATTCGCGCTTTGGCTTTCTCACTACAAATCCAGCCCATTCGGGAACTGGCTTACTCATCCGGCTCATTCTTCACATCCCCGCCATCATCCATACTGGAGAACTCGCCGATCTTCTCGAGAAGGAGTATGAAGAAGAGATCTTGGCCTTGGGGATCCAAGGAAGTAGCAATGAAATGATTGGCGACTTGATCGTAGTACAAAATAGTTGCATGACAGGGGTGACTGAGGAATACCTGCTGACCTCGCTCCGGATGTGGGCCACCAAAGCTGTCGTTGCCGAAGTCAACGCTCGGAAAAAGATAAAATCAGAAGAGAATAAATCGATCAAAAATAAAATTGCACGCGCTTTAGGCCTACTGACACACTCCTATCAACTCGAAACCGTCGAAGCGTTAAATGCCCTTAGTTTAGTGAAGCTAGGGGTAGAGCTCGGCTGGATCAAAGGAGGAGAAAAATTGAATTTCAATGAGCTCTTCTTTAACGTGCGTCGAGCCCATCTCCTCAACATCTTGGAAGAAAAAGTCGATATCCCTGACCTCCCCGTCAAAAGAGCCGACAACCTCCACCTATCCATGAAAGACCTAGCCCTTGTTATCTAAACCCCCCCTGCTCTAAGATTGTGCCCCTCGCCTAGATAGCTCAGTTGGCAGAGCAGCGCACTCGTAATGCGCAGGTCGCCGGTTCGAATCCGGCTTTAGGCACTTGGTCGGACGTTTTTCCCAAAAAGGAAGAACGTCCGTTTTTTTTCACCTAACTCCCTCTGAAACTGACCAAGAAGTTCTACCGCCTCAAGCCTGGGAAAACACCTTTAAAATTTTAGCCTCTCGCTGTGGCTTAAATCCAAGCATAGAATTGGCATGCACCCAAGTAGCTGCCTTTTACGAAAAGGCTTTATTTGTTCATATGTAGTTTCTTTATTACAATTTCTGTATAACAAATATTACAAACGGGGAATTCTCAACATATTCCTTACTAAGAGGATATTTTTGATTATAATTATATTCTTGCCTGGCTTGTTCATTAGTAAAATGAGGTTGGTATATTTGGCTTACACAAAAATTTGAAGCAGATATAAGAGCCAGGTATTCGTCCACTGAGTGATAATAGTTTGGCACAACCATCATGGGTATTTTTCTCCAAATTTCTTCCCCACATTCCAAAGTAGCTTCATCACGTACTAAAGACCATCTATCATGCTTTTTTGCAAAAGTGGCTCTATAAATTTCATCAAAACCTCGAAGGTTTTTAGGAAAAGAATCTTGATGATTTGCAAGCAATAAGTCGATAGAATCTGTCACCTCTTCATATGGTCTTACCCCATCAGTGAATACCACACCAAAAGAGGAAGGAGCTGTGATAATGGCGACTCCTCCTCTTTTTAATACTCGACTTAATTCTTCTATATGCAATTTCAGAGAAGGTAAATTGCAACCAACGTTAATACTTAGGGCCTTATCAAAAAAATTATCTGGATATGGCAGATGGCTAACATCTCCAGTTCTAAAGTTAGTAGTATTTTCAACCTGTTCTTCTAGAGCGGCTTGCTTAGCCTTTTCAATCATGCCTTCCTGAATATCTATTCCATGAACAAATGCTCCATTTTTTGCAGCCAATATGCTCCATGGGCCCGCCCCACAACCGGCGTCTAAAACCACTTGACCATGTAGATCCAATAAATGAGGTATAAAGCATGGATCGAGAAATAAGGTGCCATCTGGACCATGTCTCATTTTAGCGTAAGTATCAATGCCTTGATTGCCATAATTAGTTCCCTCTTCTGTGTGCTCGCTTGCTGATAACCCGCAAATAGAAGAGAAGCTTAAAAAAAATAGAACAATTAGAGCTGAAAAAGATGAAAATCCATTCCGATTGATTGCGCATTTAGCCATATAACCTCTCTTTTTTGGGTAAAAAAGAGCGAATGTTAGCACATACCTTCTGATTTTGGTCATTCATTTTCTGACAACATATTCTTCTATGTTCTAGTATTATCAAGGGAGTAAACATTACGCATGTTCTACCCACATGCTCTGCACAGAGGCTCCCATTTGGTTGTATTATGCGCGAAGGTAGGTGATTTCAGCGCCTATGGGGAGATGGTCGGAGGGTCTATTAAAATTCTCTAATGGGGTTCTTTGGAATTTACTACTTTGGATGCGTACCTCGCTGCCATCTTGCCCTTTCACAAAAATATGGTCCAGTTTCGCTGGTTTTGGCGATCCATCCTCTTCCGTCAAACTTGCATCATAGATTGTGGGATCAGAATCATCTGCATCAGTAATGTACCCGTATTCTCGAATAATATCCAATCGATCTGGGTAGTGTTCGGCGGTGACGTTAAAATCG
>JBIOXR010000126.1:0-5336 GCA_044869735.1 Chlamydiales bacterium | reverse complement strand
TGGAGCGGAATCTTCTTATGCTTTTAGAGAGGCGAACAAGAATAGAACTCTTGCCCCTCCCCATACTGAGAGTTACCGACCTATCAAGATGCAAACTCCTGAAGGATGTACAATTGAACCTGTGGTTTTTATGGGAGATCCTCACTCTACAGAAGTTCATCAACTCATCTCCAATTACGAGAAAGAACTACAGGATGCTTGGTCTCTATTAAGGCGAGTAAAAAATCCCCTTCATCTTGTGCTAGAAAGGCTATGTCAAGGGGATAGCTGAAAATTACTTCCATCACCCACCAACGAGAGTCGCAAAAATTTTTCTTTTCTCAGTAAATTTTTTATTGATGTTTAAGAAAGACAGTGTAAAAATATTGTAAATTTTAAAGAGTTCTTGAACTCGCGAGTGAAACGAGAGTTCTTTTTCATCCTTTTTAAAATAAGAGAATTAGATAACAAAAGGAAATATGTATGATCACACCACCTGTCGGTAAGGAATTAGTTAGAGCAACTGGGGCTATGTCTGAAATGAGTATTCACGACGATACGGGTAATGTAGGCCTAGCAAGGTTTTTTAGTGGCGCCTTTCAAACGGTAGTTGGAGCCCATGCTGTCGCAATGGGGACCGTACAAGATCATATTCAAGAATATAATGAAGCCGTGAAAAGGATTCGTAAGACCATAACCGATGGTCTAGAAGACGCTACGAAAAAGCAAGATTGGGAATCGGTGAGGACGCTGAGCGAGTTACAACCAATCATGCTTAAGGGACAGTCTGCAAGTTTTGAAAATCTTGAAACTGCACTTAAAGCTGTTGAGAATCAAAAAGTTCTTGCGAAAGATAGCCTTTATGAAGTGATTCAAAAAGCGATTAAAACGAAAATGGAATTGATTGAGATTGAGCAAAAAAAGGACGACAAACAAATAGATATTGATAAGCGTCGATGGACAGAAGTAGAGCAGGAAAAACTCAAGCTTGAACATAATAGAAAAGACATAGAAGATGCCAAGTCTCAAAAACTTTATGAATCTTATGTTGCCATACATGATAGAAATCTTGCCCTTGCTGAAGGCATAGTAAAAAAAGCTTTAGAAGAGGGAACTTCCTGCAGAATTCAAAGCACTCCGCCGTCTTATAATCGTGCGACAGGAGTAGTCAAACAAGGAACCATTAATGTCGTCAAAGGCAAGGAAATTTGCCCCGTGATGTGATTATACTTAAAGAGGGCTATTCAAAAT
The DNA here is from genome assembly GCA_044869735.1 of Chlamydiales bacterium. GTDB lineage: Bacteria > Chlamydiota > Chlamydiia > Chlamydiales > JAAKFR01 > JBIOXR01. The sequence continues at coordinate 4,106 of JBIOXR010000126.1, read as the reverse complement.
TCAAGAATAGCTCTCAAAAATTTAGGAGGTATTTATGGCTGGACCACCAACAAAGATAGGTGGAGTTTCTTCTTTATTTTCCTGGTCGCATCAAGAAGCGTCTTTCGCCGATGTATTGCGGGCCTTGAAGTCGAGTTGCAGCGATGTTCAATCTTTTGGTAAGTTGAAGGGGCTATTCAATAATTTTGCCGCAGGGAACAATTTTGTCCAAGCGTCGAATTCGGTTTTAGCACCTGAATATAAGGAAATCGAGACTCTTGTTTCTGAGATTGAAAAAATCCAACCAAATGGAGAGGAATACTTTACTAATGGAGCTCTCCTTTCCACACAAAAATTTAATGAAATCTCAAAAAACTTGAATCAAGTTGCAGAACTCTTCTCTGACAGGGAAGTAAAAATTGCAGAAGTTAAAATTAAAGTCGACTCTGTTAAATATCAACTCTTCCAGCTCTCTAGCCAAACAGCTTCTGACGGAGAAAAAAAAGGTATTGATAAATCCCTTATGGGTACAATATCAGGGCTCATTCAAAATATAGAGTTTCTTTGGAAAAGTTTGGAGCGCATCGCGCAATTGGAGAAGTCTCACAAGGCTGCTTTAAAAGAATTTGATGCAAAAAGAGATACGATGCAAAATGAGTATTTCAACAAAAAAGAATCTTTAATAGTTGAAGAGGAAAAAGAGTTAGAAGTACAAACTAGAAGAGAATATCAAGAAGTTGAAAGCGATCTTCAGAAGTTTGAAGAAAAAATAAAAAGAACACACGAAAAAAATTATTGAGGAAAATCAATGGCAACAGCAATTTCATATTTTAATCCATGTGCTGATTTTAGAGCTACAGAGGAGTTTAAACAATTAAAGAGAGGAAATAAAGTAACTGTGGTTATAATAACTATCCTTGCTTCTTTTTTCTTTATAATTGGTGGAGTTGCAGCTTTCCGTTGGACCGTACGCCATTATAATAAAGACTCGAACAGAGCTATCAAAGTCGCGGTCGCTGTTCCTTATAGGGCTCCACAAGAGGATAACGAGCAAATTAGGAAGGCCGAAGCTGATATTCAAGCTGAGCAACAAAAATTAAATAGAGAAACGGCAGAACGTAAAGCAGAAGTTAGAAGAGATTTGGCTGAGTGGGAAGCAGGTTTAACGAGAAAATTAGATGCGGATCCTATTGCCACTACTACCTAGTTTTCAAGATTGATGTTTCCACTTGCTAAAGCACAGTTTTCTCTATGTTCGAGCTCGAGTGCTGCTATTGTTAATAATACACTCGATCTTCAATACAGATGCCAAAAGCTTTTTGAAAATTATATTGAGGATATAGCAGATTCTTACAAAGAGTGGTTACATCGTATTGAAAATATTATCAAAACAAAAGAATTTCAAAAAAATACACCGCAGAGAAAAAAAAATATAAGAATCTTTCGTCAATTGATATTATCCGAAACACTTCGGGTTCTCTCTGAGATAAGAAAAATTGAGTCGATTGGAGATAAGATGCTTCTAAATTCATGGAATAGCTCCGAAGAGATGTTCCGAGGGATGTTTTTAACTAAGGAAGTAATGATTCCTTCTTCTTCCAGTGAAAGAAGAAAGCAAAAAATATTTTTTGATTCGTTAGAATATTTCATAGGTTTGACAAAAGTCAAATATACCGCAAGTGTTGCTGCCGTTCATACCTCTGTTTTAAAAGATATGAATCGCGTTCTTTCTACGATAATATAACTTTTCCTCCTATCCAAAAATGGAAATTGCAACGGGGTTTCCGTTCCGTTATGGTTGATTTATAAAATCAAAGAGAGATCTTTTCCTTGCTTCGACGGCGTTTTTTTATTGCTGCCTTTGCTCTCATTTTGCTTTTGGCCGTTGTCTTCCTCTCGTTGTTTCCTCAGTATTATTTGATACCTATTACAAGATATAAAATGACCTCTCTTTTTGAAGAGGCATTTGATGCCCCCTTTTCTTATGATGAAATAAGGTGGGAAGAAGGTCGCATTGAACTAATCAATGGCTATGTAAGAAAAGGGGAGAGCCTCTGCCATATCAAACAAGCTTTTCTCATTCCCCACTTTGATTGGAAAAAATGGGGCTTCCATGGCGAGTTTAAGATACAAGAAATCGTACTTCAAGAGGGCAAAACTCCTCTTTTCTCGTCTCATTTTTTAAAATTGTTAGCCGCAGCTTCTTCTCTTACCGTCACTATAGAGAAAGGGAGTTTACAATTTTCAGATGATAGCAATGAAGTGGGTTTTGTGCTCCGCGCTTCTAATGAAAAGGGGGAGTGGAGAGAAGAGCTGATCTTGAACGTTGACATTTCTACCCCTCCTATCATTGCCGTTTTTTGCAGGCACGGAACGAAACTTTTCCTTAGTTCTTCATTCAAATCGCATCCAGCAGCCCCTCTGGTTCAAGTCTTACGAACCTTTCTTGGCTCTTCTCTCACCCCAGTCCAAAGGGCCTGGGAGTTGCAAGAGGGAGCCCTCGAAGGGGAGGTCGAAGTACAATTTGATTCTGGTGAGCTAGTCGCGATCCAGGGGGAGCTAGAAGCCTTCCATCTCTTGGCAAAAAATCGCCTCCTTGCACTGGAAGCAACTATTGCACACACCCAGGAGAAATTCTTCTTCGATTTCCAAGCCTTGCCTCGTTGGGAGGGGGAGTTTGAAATTGAAGATGGCAATTTATCCATCGAGGGGAAGCATAAAGAGATCTGGCACCAGAAATGGGACCTCACCCATCTCGATGCTTCGCTCGTAGTGAAGAACGGAAAAGTGCAGGCCTCTTCTTTTGAAGCCGATTTTTTGGGTATGAGAGGGGAAATTGCCCTCAATTGGCATGCTCCGACCATTTTAATGGAAGTCAATTTCATAGGCACATCGCGAGAAATGGCCCCTTTCATCCCGGCAAAGTTGCAAAAAGGATGGAAAGAGGCATTTTCCAAGGAGAAAATCGCCTTGTCAGCGCTACTAGCAAGAAAAGAAAAAGGGGTTAGTCTAGAGGGTAAACTTCTATTTATAGAAGATGATCGCAAGGATGAAATCACTTTTGGCTGCGATTTTGAAGAAGAGAGGTTTATTGCTCTTGCCCCTTCGCCTTTAGAAGCTTTTATTTGTAATCTCAAAAGCCAATTTTATCTCTTCTCATCGCGCCATGGGTGGCTAAAAGCCAAAGATCTCGCCTTGGAAAAATATCTCTCCCCCTTCCTCTTTCCCGATGGAAAGGTAAAGTTAAGTGGAAGAGGGGATATTGAAGGATGGATCGAAGATAGCCAGCTTTGTCTCTTTTATCGAGGGGAGGCTCTTGCCCTCGATGCTCCTGCTTATTTTGTTACAGCGAAGGAAGTTGGGAAACAACGAGAAGCCCTTTTCCAAGGAGAGTGTCCGTGTCATTTCGTCGATTTTGCCACAGGTTATCATTGTGGATACTTGCCAGTAAAAAATGGAGTTTACCATCAAAAAACCCACGGTCTTACTTTTTCTGAAATCGAGGGAATCGTCCACTTTGAAAATGAAAAGATCGCGATCAAGGAAATAAAAACTACTTGGGATTCTCTTCTGTTTCAAGGCGAAGTGGGCATACAAATGCCTAAGAACGGCGATAGTAAAATGCAATTGCAGATCGATACTGTCACCGGTTCTACAACCGATGCGCAGCGATTCCTTGCCCATTTGGTTCCCTCATTCTTTTGGGAGGTGCCGACAAAAGGGAAAATATGTGGAAAAAACATTGCCTTTGATTTCCTCATTTCTTCTAAAACAACAATTACTTCAGGGAAAGCCACGGGAAATTTTACTACGAGTTTTCCTTTGGAAAAAATTTTCACACTCTATTCACCGACAGAATTGCAAAATTTTAGCACCGATTTCGATTACGATTTTATCAAAAACAGAGTGGTGTTTACTGAGGGAAAAGGGTGCGTCAAAGGCCAAGGAGAGCCATTTGTCTTAGAGGTAAACCACTTTACCCTTTCCGATTTCCCACAAAATCAGGTGAAAGTCGATTTTACTCTTTCAGAGAATGCTCATGAAGTGGTGCGATTTTCAGCCGCCACTCGTTCAGACCCTCGCGATCCCTCCTTACGCCAAGTAGCAATCGATGAAAAAACAAGCCA
>JBIOXR010000125.1:0-8783 GCA_044869735.1 Chlamydiales bacterium | reverse complement strand
TCGGGGGGGCAGTGCATAGCACAGCACCCCCACTCGTTCGGAACGATTTTGCATTGCGGATGGAAGCCATTGATTGCGGGCCGAAGCCCGCACCGAATCTTTAAGATATTTAGTTCCGGTGCTGGCGATAGCCAGCAATCGACGGCTGGAGCTGGGGGTCGTGGGAACCCGACCCCCGCTATTGACGCTGACCCTTATTTAAAAAAGAAAAATCGTTTCTCAGCTCAAAGGGAGGCTGGGCGGTACATTCCCCTCTGCCTTGATGGCGATGTCTTTCTTGAGGATGGTGGCGACATATTCACTGGTGGCTGTGGAGGAGATGAGCTCTAGATGTGTCAGCAGTAGGGTTGTTTTTTGATTCTTTGGAAGGGGGCTGCTCCGTTGTTCAAAAACCCGTCGTATGTGCCTACAATATCGAAGATCCGGTCAAAGCCCAGGCTTTCGAATTTCTCTTTTTCTTTGCGACTAATAGGTTGGCCGATGGTGATGATCTTTCCAAACTTCTCAAGATGATCGCTATTCTGCAAAACATACTGAACTTCAATATCTCCCCCATTGGAGTAACCGATCAGATTGATGGGTGGTGGTTCAAGACCTTGATTGCGATAGAGCTGGTTAATTTCTTCAATTTTTTTACCTATCAATTCTATAGCAGCCTCATCCGAAGCTCCCACGGGATAATTCATCGTAAAAAAAGGGCCTCTCTTTTTGATGGCTTGGTTTAAATACTTGATCATGGGGATAAAAACGCCATGGTTGTGAGCGGAACCATGAATAAATAACGTGGGCGAAGCCTTGGGGTCGAAGTCTTTTAAATTTTTTGGGTTAACTCCGTAAGGACGAAGTGTACTTCCCATTCCTCTAAGAGTAAAAAAAGTAAGTTTTACTACTTGTGGTAGATCTTGAAAGATAATAGCAACGAATATGGCGCGAATTCGGTGGTGGTTTTTTTCCAAATCGATAGTCGCTTGACGGACGTTCCTTTGAAATTTATCGCGAGGATCGACAATTAAACTTTTAAATAGCCTGAAAATAATCATAATTATATTTTTCTTCATTTTAATTCAAAATAAGTAAAAAAACAGCAGATTTTATTTACAAATATTTTTTGATGAGAAAAAAGAAAGTTTGATCCATTCTCCTAAGAGGGTATTTACAAAGTCATAATGGTTTATATTCGGTAAACACCCTCTTAAAAAAGGAGATCGTGTTGAAAACAAAGACAAAAAAATCGATTTGGAATTGCAGCCAATGTGGCCATAGCGAACCTAAGTGGATGGGGCAGTGTCGGTCGTGTTCCGAATGGAATACTTTTCAGGAAGAGTTTTTTATTCCTGAGGTAGGCGATCGATTTGGCGATCGAGAAGGGAAAGAGAACTTTCCTCTTCGGGTATCCGAGGTACAACTCACTTCGACTCCGCGCATCCACACCACCCTTGTAGAATTTGACCGGCTTCTTGGTGGAGGCATCGTAGGTGGAGCACTCACTCTCGTCGGTGGCGACCCAGGTATTGGAAAATCCACTCTACTTTTGCAAGTGTGTGAGAAAGTAGCAAAGCAAGGCCCTACAGTCCTTTATGTCTGTGGCGAAGAGTCGATTGCACAGACAGGCCTTAGAGCCAAGAGATTGGGCATCCACAGTCCGAACCTCTACCTTTTATCCGAAACGAATTTTTCTGAGATCAAACGACACATCGATCGAATAAAATGCGATATCTTAGTTATCGATTCGATCCAGATCGTCTACAAAAACGAAATTCCTTCAGCGCCTGGATCGGTCACACAAGTGCGCGAATGTGCGACCGAGCTCATGCATTTGGCCAAAGGAAAAGGGATTGCCACCTTTTTAATCGGCCACGTCACAAAATCGGGCGAGATTGCCGGCCCACGAGTGCTGGAGCATATCGTCGACACTGTGCTTTATTTTGAAGGAGATAAACATAACAATTACCGTTTGATGCGGGTGGTGAAAAATCGTTTTGGTCCCACAGATGAAATTGCCCTTTTCCAGATGCAAGCCTCAGGTTTAGTCGAAGTGGCTAACCCGTCCAAAATCTTCTTAGAAGAGCGAAGAAAAGAAGCCACGGGATCGGTGATTATCCCCACCCTTGAAGGGAGTAGGCCTATTTTGGTCGAAGTGCAAGCCCTTGTAGCTGATACGGCTTTCTCTACCCCGGCGCGCCGTTCGGCCGGTGTGGACCAAAACCGTTTGGCGCTGCTTCTTGCCGTACTTGAAAAAAGGGTCGGTTATCAACTTTTCAATCGCGATGTTTTTGTATCGGTGGCCGGCGGTATGCGTATTTTCGAACCGGCAATTGACTTAGGGATTGCGGTGGCGGTCAGTTCCTCGCTGATTCATAAACCGGTCGATGCTGAAACGGTGGTGATTGGTGAGATCGGGCTTGGTGGAGAATTACGGATGGTACCAAGAGTAGAAAATCGCTTAAAGGAGGCTGCCCAAATGGGCTTCTCAAGGTGCATCTTGCCAAAGCGGGGGGTGGTAGATCTTCCAGTAGGTACGCACATGGATCTCATCGGCGTCGAGATGGTTGAAGAGGCTATCGATGCTCTCTTCACTTAGAGTGGGGGCAAGGCCCTCTCAACTATCGAAGGCACAAGTAGAAGAAGTGCTCGTTTTGCTTCAATCTTTCCACCCCGAAATGGAGTTTGATTACTTTTGGGTGAAAACAGTAGGGGATCGCGATCAGCTTACTTCCTTGCGCACGCTTGGCAAAACCGATTTTTTTACCAAAGAAATCGACGATGCCCTACTCGAAGGGAAATGTCGTATCGCTATCCACTCTGCTAAAGATCTTCCCGATCCGTTGACTCCAGGTTTAACGGTCGTTGCCCTCACGAAAGGAGTAGACCCCTCAGATTCCCTTGTACTGCGCGAAGGGGAAACGTTCGATTCATTACCTCGAGGAGCAAAAATTGCCACTTCCTCCTTTCGGAGGGAAGAAATGGTGGCAACGATGCGCTCGGATCTCTCTTTTGTCGACATTCGGGGCGACATTATTTCGCGTTTAGAAAAACTGTATATGCATCAAGTTGATGGAGTTGTGATTGCAGAGGCCGCACTGATCCGCCTGAAAAAAACCCATCTTAATCGTATTCTTCTCAAAGGAGAAACAGCTCCTTTGCAGGGCAAGTTAGCTGTCGTTGCGAGGGAAGGAGACGAAGAGATGGAGCATTTATTTAGCTCTTTAATAGGGTGTTGACGAATTTAACCATAGCAACAGCGGCTACAGAAAATCCCAAAAGAGTAGCTCCTCCCATAGCAGAGAGATAAAGATAAGCGTAGGTAGGAAAATAGATGTTCAAAACCATTAAAGAAACCGCAAAAGCAGAAGAGAGGAAAAATCCTGCGGCGAAAAGTGCTACTTTAAAACTTATTATCCTCCGTTTGTGTTCAACATGTGGAGGCAAAGGGGGAGGCACAGCTTTTTTAGGAGAAGCCCAGGTCTCCTCGCTGAGAGGGTATTCTTCAGCAAAAGGGTTAGTATAATATTTATTAGATGCTTTGCTAGCCATTAAAATAAAGATAAGATAAATGCACAAAAAAGACAAAAAAATTCTGTACACAGGTCTTGATCCCTCTCGTTATAAGCATGAAGGCACTCTTGTCCATTGTCCATTCATTGCAATTCAACCTTGCAACGTTGAAAAAAAAGAAGTAGTAGCCGCTTTTAGCCAATTTGATCGATTTACCCATGTGGTATTTACAAGCAGGAGTAGTGCGTCGATATGGTTAGGGATGTGTCAGGAAAAAAGTATAGGCAAAGAAATATGGAAGGAGAAGACGATCATTGCCATTGGTCGTGCTACAAAATCACTTCTAGAAGAGAAAGGGCTTGCTCCTAACTACACGGCGTGCCCTGAGACGGCTGAAGGAATGGTGGAGATTCTCAAAACCTTAGATTTAAAAGAGGCGCATCTTTTTCTACCCCACTCTTCTTTGTCTCGGCCTCTTTTAAGACAATTTATGAAAGAGCAGTGCATCACCCATACTTCCTGCGTCCTTTATGAAACGCATTTTTGCTGCCCGCAAGAACTCCCCGATCTATCCATGTTCGATGAGATTGTGTTTACCAGCCCTTCTACGGTGGAGGCATTTTGCCATTGTTATGGCTCCTTTCCCAATCACGCACGCCTTACCTCTATAGGACCAATCACAGCAAAGAAAATCATTTCGAAAAAAAAGGAGGTCTCCTATCGTGGGAGCTAAAAAAAATTAAACGAGGTTCTTATGGTGCATAAATATACTCTCCCCGATCTTCCTTATGATTATAACGCACTCGAACCGGTAATTTCAGCAGAGATCATGCAGCTGCACCACCAAAAGCATCATAATGCCTATGTGACTAACTTAAATGCTGCTTTGGAAAAATATGCCGAGGCAGAAGCGAAAAATGACCTTACGGGAATGATCGGCCAAGAAAGCGCGATCCGTTTCAACGGAGGAGGTCATATCAACCACTCTATCTTCTGGAAAAATCTTGCACCGAAAAACAAAGGAGGAGGGACTCCACCCAAAGGGGCGCTTGCGGAACAAATCAATAAAGTATTTGGTTCTTTCGATCAATTTATTCAAAAATTTAATTCCCTTGCTGGACCTATCCAAGGGTCGGGGTGGGGGTGGTTGGCGTTTTGTCCTCATATGAAAACCCTTTTTCTCATGAAGTGTGCTAACCAAGATCCTTTACAAGGCACAACAGGGCTCATTCCTCTTCTTGGCATCGATGTGTGGGAGCATGCCTATTACCTCCAGTACAAAAACGTCAGGCCCGACTATTTAAAAGCCATTTGGCAAGTCGTCAACTGGGCCGATGTTTCAAAAAGATATGATGAGGCTATTTCTAAATAATAGTTTGTAAACACCCTCTTACCGTTTTTATTTTTTTTTAATTTCCATTATGATATTCTTTTTTCTCTAAAAGAAAAGAAAGACTATGGGTTTATTTTCAAACGAAAAACGACCAAAAATCAATAGCAATCGCGCAACATCGGGCTTTTTGGGCTGGTCCAAATGTGCAGGCTGCGAAGAGATGTTGCATCAGAAAGAGATCTCAAAAAATAGCGGTTGTTGTCCTAAATGTGACTACCATTTTCCCATAACAGTTCCCGACAGGATCAACAGCCTTGCCGATAAAGGATCTTTCCAAGAATTATTCGTCGAGCTCGAATCGTGTGATCCTTTAGGTTTTGTCGATTCGGAGCCCTATGTAGAACGGTTGAAAAAGGGGAAGAAAAAATCGGGGAGTTCAGAGGCCGTAAGAGTAGGAACCTGCCGGTTAAAGGGCAAGAAGGTGGCCTTGGGCATTTTCGATTTTAATTTTATGGGGGGATCCATGGGGTCGGTGGTGGGCGAACGGCTGACTCGTTTAATGGAACTCGCGTATGAAGAAGAACTTCCTTTAATCATCGTCTCTTCATCGGGAGGAGCTCGTATGCAAGAATCCATTTTCTCTTTGATGCAGATGGCAAAAACTTCTGCTGCTTTAGCTAAACTACACGAGGCAAGTATCCCCTACATTTCGATACTGACCAACCCCACCTTGGGAGGAGTGACAGCTTCGTTTGCTACGCTAGGGGATATTATCATTGCTGAACCTCATACGCTCGTTGGTTTTGCAGGTCCTCGCGTCGTAGAACAGGTCATGCGGCAAAAATTGCCTCCCGGAGCCCAAAGGGCTGAATTTGTTTTAAAGCAAGGAATGATCGATTGCATTATCCCGCGCAAAGAACTCAAAGAAAAAATTGCCCTTTTTCTTGAATTTCTTACTGGCAATCAAAGAAGTAAAGTGGCAAATACCTTTCCTAGAAGAACAAAAAAAATTCCTTTGCGAGAGCTCCATCTCGGAAGAAAGTAGACAAAAAGAGACAATTGGTCGATTCTTGGACTATGACTTTGATGACAAGAGAAGAAATTGAAATTGCAGTCCAGGGAGAAGAAGAAGATTTTCCCTTCTATGCTACGGACGATGCAGCTGGAGCCGATGTGAGAGCCAAAATTTCCCATCCTCTTATTTTAGCTCCTGGCAAACGAGCTCTCATTCCTACGGGTCTTTCAGTGGAGCTTCCTCAAGGTTATGAAATTCAAGTTCGTCCACGTAGTGGTTTGGCTTATAAACATGGAATTACCGTACTTAACACCCCGGGTACCATTGACTCCGATTACCGGGGTGAAATAGGTGTACTGCTCATCAATCTAGGTGAGGAAGAGTTCACGATTACTCCTGGGATGAGAATTGCTCAGCTCGTCGTGATGCCAACCGTTAAAGGTTGTTTTGTAAAAGAAGAACGACTAACTCCGACGATGCGCGATGTCGGGGGATTTGGGCATACAGGCGTATAAGATAAGATGTTTCCTTCTAAACAGGGTAGAATTTCTTCTTCTACACTTCTTATTTCTAAATACCTTTCCTCTGAACTCATCACTTTTTTAAAAGTCGATGGTCGAGAAGAGGCCCTTTTAGAGCTCTCTACACTTTTGTATGAGAGGGGAAAACTCAAAGAAAAAGAACCTTTTTATCAAGCCATTCTTGAAAGAGAAAGAATCATATCGACAGGCATTGGCATGGGAGTGGCGATTCCTCATGCCAAGCTCCCCATCTACAATAATTTTTTCATTGCGTTGGGCATCCATAGAAAAGGGATCCCTTGGGATGCCATTGATGGGTTGCCCGTCCGCCTTATCTTTATGATTGGAGGACCTGATCATAAACAGACCGAGTATTTACAAATTCTATCTCGATTAACCTTAGCATTGAAAGATGAGGAGAGGCGCAAAAAAATGCTGCAGCTCGATTCGCCTGAGGCAATACTTGCCCTTTTTAAGGGATTATAGTATTTTAGTGAAAATCGAAAGAAAAGTCAAGATTTAGCCCCGATGGATTTAAAACTGAAAGATGTGGCAGAACTGCTCAATGTCTCGGAGATGACAGTCCGTCGTTGGCTCTCCGATGGCAAGATTCCAGCCTACCGTCTCAATCGACAGTATCGTTTCAGTCGCACCGAGATAGAAGATTGGCTCATGCGACAAAAGCTGGAAGCCTTAGATGAGGGAGAAAAAGAGGCCGCACCTGAAGAAGAAAAGAGGGGGGCGATGCAATTTTCTCTCTATAGAGCCATCTATCGTGGCGAAGTGATCGGCAAGCTGGCCGGATCGACGAAAGAGTCGATCATCCGTTCTACCATGAAGTGGATGGGACAACGCTTTGATCTCGATCCTGCCGTTCTTTCCGATCTTTTTCTCGATAGAGAAAAACTTGCCTCTACAGGAGTGGGGTCGGGCATTGCCATACCCCATACGCGCGATTTCCTCCTCTCGACCCATTTTGATGTTGTGACGATCGCTTATCCCGAACAACCAATCGATTATGAAGCAATCGACGGACAGCCTGTCCATACGCTCTTTTTCCTCTTTGCTTGCGAAGATCGGCGCCATCTTCATCTCCTTTCCAAAATAGCGCATCTATGTTCCCATGAAAAAACGCGGGCCTTTTTCCGCACCCATCCTCCCAAAAGCCGCGTGCTCGAATACATCAAGCACTGGGAAGGCAATCTCCTCTCCACTTAATCGATTGTAATTCCCATGGATGTCAAAGGAAAAACGGTATTCGTTGGCATGTCGGGCGGCGTCGATTCGTCGGTCTCTGCTGCTTTACTCCATACAGCAGGAGCTAAAGTCATTGGCCTATTTATGAAAAACTGGGAAGAGGACCCCACGTGCACAGCAGAAGAAGATTGCGCCGATGTGGCCGCTGTCTGCGAAACAATAGGGATTCCCTTTTATGCTGTAAATTTTTCTAAGGAGTACTGGGAGAATGTCTTTTCCCATTGTCTCAACGAATTCAAAGCGGGGCGCACTCCTAATCCGGATATTTTATGCAATAAGGAGATCAAATTTAAGGTACTGCTCGAAAAAGCACTTGCCTTGGGTGCCGATTTTTTAGCCACGGGTCATTATGCACAAGTAGGCATCGAGAAAGGGGAGTACCATCTTTTGCGCGGTGGAGACCCCGACAAGGATCAGAGCTATTTTCTCTATACCCTACAATCGAAGATTCTCGAAAAAGTTCTCTTTCCTATCGGCCATCTAAAAAAAAGCGAAGTGAGGAGAATAGCGACTCAATATCAACTTCCGACGGCTGCAAAAAAGGATAGTACGGGGATCTGTTTTATTGGAAAGCGCAATTTTAAACCTTTTCTCTCCTCTTTCATCCCACCACAACCGGGCAACTTTGAAACAGTAGATGGCAAAGTTGTCGGCAGGCACGATGGCATAGCCTATTACACGATTGGACAACGGAAAGGGCTTGGAATCGGTGGAGCAGGTGAAGCTTGGTATGTCGCCAAAAAAGATCATACGCGTAATACCATTCTCGTCGTTCAAGGAGAAAACCATCCCGCCCTTTTCCGAGGAAGCTTGCATGTCAAGGAAGTGAGCTTCGTCACCTCTCCTCCTCCTTTTCCTTTTCGTTGTACAGCCAAGATTCGCTACAGAGGTGAAGAGTTCCCTTGCACCGTCGATAAGAAAGAAGATCTCCTCGAAGTTCTCTTTGATACGCCACAAAAAGCCGTGACAGAAGAACAATCGATCGTGTTTTACAACAACGAATATTGCTTAGGTGGAGGCGTTATTTACTACGCGTGAGTATAGTCGATTCTAATTGAAAAGACACATTTTGACCTACGCGAAAGCTCCCGCGATTAAACGATCGCAAGCAGGGCTGTATTAAATCAATACAGCCCTGCTTGCGATCGTTTAATCCCGGGGC